>JANPAO010000635.1:0-2640 GCA_031429955.1 Phenylobacterium sp.
GGCACGCGGTTTTTCAGCTGCTGAGTTTGCGTCCCGGCAAACCTCTACGGACACGGCGGGAACAGCGACATGGCGGGCAGCGTCAACAAGGTCATTCTGGTGGGTAATCTGGGGGCGGACCCCGAGATCCGCAGCCTGGGATCGGGCGATCGGGTGGCCAATTTGCGGATCGCCACCTCCGAGACCTGGCGCGACAAGTCGTCGGGCGAGCGCAAGGAAAAGACCGAGTGGCACCGGGTGGTGATCTTCAATGAACCCCTGGTGAAGGTGGCCGAGAACTATCTGAAAAAGGGCTCCAAGGTCTATATTGAGGGCGCAATCCAGACCCGCAAATGGGCCGACCAGTCGGGCGTGGAGAAGTTCTCCACCGAGATCGTATTGCAGAAGTTCCGTGGCGAACTGACCATGCTGGATGGCCGTGGCGACGCGGAGCGCGAGGAGGGCGGCGGATTCAGCAGCGGCGAACGCGGCGGCTTCTCCTCGGGCCAAAGAGCGCAGAGCTCGGCACCCCGTGAGGACTTCTCAGCCGATCTGGATGACGAGATCCCGTTCTAGGTTTCGGACTCCGCCGCCACTCCGGCGAGGTACCGCTGCCTAATCTCGTCGGCGGCGGCGTCGTAGAAGAACGGCAGGAAGGCGTAGCGCCGACCTGAGGTCACGGGTGTCGCCTCGTGCAGCAGCGAGCAGGAGAAGATCACCGCCCCGCCGGTGGGCGGGCGATAGGTCCTGGACCCGAACTCAGCGAACCGCAGATCGCCGCCCTCGAAATCTTCGGCGTTCAGGTTGATGGAACAGGCAAAGCGGCGGTGGGCGGTGCCGGGCGTCGTGTCGTCGCGGTGGGGACGAAAATAGCCCCCCGTATCGGCATCATAGCAGGCGACCATGTAGCGCTCGATCCGCGTGACCTCGAACTGGAACACCTTGCGGATCTGCGGCAGCAGACGGGTGGCTAAGGCCCACCGGGCCTCAGCCAGCAGGTCAGGATCGCTGATCATCGTGTCGCTGCGCTTCTTGTAGTCGTCCAGGACCGCCACCGTCTGCCCATCTACCACCCGCATCACCCCAGACGGCGTCCCGCCATCGGTGTCATAATGGGCGATCAGGCGACGGCAGAGGTGGGGGTCGAAGATCCTTGGCGCGATCAGCACAGGGGCGTGGATCGGCACCCCGGCATGGTCATCAGGGGCCGGCAGGGCCGCCAGCCGGGCAAACAGGGCCTCCGGCTGGTGGATGTCGGCGATCTCCAGCACACACTCGGCCGGGTCCAGCAGCACCCAGCGCGGACGGGGGTCGCCCTCGGCCGTCAGGGCGTCGAACAGTCGGCTCACCGCCCCATCGCGATCCAGAAACCACCTCAGGCCTGGCTGATCGCGGGCCATGGCGATGGTCGCCTCGTCGCGCAGTACGCCGTAGGCCGACAGCTGGACATCATCAAACAGGTGGCGATGCGCCCCGAGAGGGCCTTGGGCCCGCTGTCGCTCGGCGGTGTCGGTGGGCAGAAAGGCCAGCAAGATGTAGCGGCCACCGAAGGCCCCCGAGGTGTATCGCGGATTGCTCGTGGTGGCACAGACGAACCGTGGTGCCAGCGCCCCTAGGGTAATGGTCATGGCCAAGGTTGCCGCCCCTGGAGGACCAGCGCAAGGATCACCTACCGGCGCGCACGAAGGTTGGCCTTGGGGTGCGGGGGATGTTAACTACTGGCATCTGATTTCCAGTCCGATTCCAACGGCGAAAAATTCCCCTTGAGCGACGACAGCACCATCCCTCCGGACGACGGCCGGCGCGGGGGCATCGCCCCTATCGCCATCGAGGACGAACTCAAGAAGTCCTACCTCGACTACGCCATGAGCGTCATTGTCAGCCGGGCCTTGCCCGACGTGCGCGATGGCCTGAAGCCCGTTCACCGCCGCATTCTGTTTTCCATGAGTGAGCAGGGTCACACCCCCGACCGCTCTTATGTGAAGTCGGCCCGCGTGGTCGGTGACGTGATGGGTAAGTATCACCCGCACGGGGATCTCGCGATCTACGACACCCTGGTCCGTCTGGCCCAGCCCTTCTCCATGAGCCAGCTTCTGATCGATGGTCAGGGCAATTTCGGCTCGGTGGACAATGATCCGCCTGCCGCCATGCGCTACACCGAGTGCCGCCTGACCAAGGCGGCCATGTCGATCCTGGCGGACCTGGACAAGGACACCGTCGACTTCAAGGACAATTACGACGGCTCTGAGCATGAGCCGGTGGTGCTGCCCTCGCGCATTCCCAACCTGCTGGTGAACGGCGGCGGCGGCATCGCGGTCGGCATGGCCACCAATATCCCCCCGCACAATCTTGGGGAAATCGTCGACGCCTGCCTGGCCTATGTGGATGATCCGGAGATCGGCACCGACGCCCTGCTGGATATCGTGCCAGGCCCCGACTTCCCCACCGGCGGCGAGATCATGGGCCGCTCGGCACCGCGCAACGCCCTGCGTGAGGGCCGCGGCTCGGTCATCGTGCGCGGCAAGGCCTCAGTCGAGACGATCCGAAAGGACCGCGAGGCCATCGTCATCACCGAGCTGCCGTTCCAGGTCAATAAACAGACCCTGATCGAGCGCATCGCCGAAATGGTGCGCGAGAAGCGTCTCGAGGGCATTTCCGACG
>JANPAO010000636.1:0-12233 GCA_031429955.1 Phenylobacterium sp.
GTTCCCGACGGCTATGTGATCAATCTGTGGCAGCGCGGCTTTGGCCGCACGGTCGGCCCGTTCTATTCGAAGCGGGACGCGGCCAATTTCGAGACCATGGCGTTCCGGGTCGAGGAGCACCACGCCAACGGCATGAACAACTGCCACGGCGGCATGCTGATGAGCTTTGCCGACATGGCGTGGGGCCGGGTGGTGTCCAACAAGCGTGAGATCGGTTGGGTGACTGTGCGCCTGACCACCGACTTCCTCTCCGGGGCCCACATGGGCGACTGGGTGGAGGGGACCAGCGACATCATCTCCGAACAGGACGATGTCTTCACCGTGCGGGGCAGGATCTGGTGCGGCGACCGCACCCTGATGACCGGCACCGGGATCTACAAGGGTATCCGCTCCATCGTGCGCAAGCCCGGCGAGCGGGAAATGCGGAGTGCGGGCTGATGGCGTTGGATCCTGCGATCAAGGAAGGGGCACCCGTCGGCTACGACGACCGCCCGATCCATTCTGAGCCCGGCGCCCTGCCGCCCGAGGTTCAGGCACCCCTGGCCCCCTTCCGGGGTCAGGAGCCCGACGCCCCCAAGTGGTTCCAGGATGCCATCGCCCAGGAGCCGGAGCGCAGCTTTGTGGAGTCCAAGGGCAGCAAGCTGGAGATGCTGACCTGGGGTCAGGTGGGCAAGCCTGGCCTGTTGCTCGTGCACGGCAATTCGGCCCACGCTGACTGGTGGAGCTTTATCGCCCCCTCCCTGGCGGTGGACTATCGCGTGGCCTCGATCTCGCTGGCTGGGATGGGGGCCTCCGACTGGCGCGCCACCTATGCCTTCCAGGACTTTGCCGAGGACGCCGAGGCCTGCGCCCAGGCGGCCGACCTCTATGAGGGCGGGGTCAAGCCGGTCTATATCGGTCACTCCTTCGGTGGCTCCCAGGTGTTCTTTGCCGCGGTCAACCACCCTGAGCGGATGCGGGCGGCGATCCTGGTGGATGTGGGCTTCGGCGGCCCGCCCCCGGACTCGCCGGAGGGCAAGCGCATGCTGGAGGCGCAGCGCCAACAGGTTCGTAACATCCCCACTGCGGATCGCGCTCAGAAGGTCTATCCGACCCTGGAGGCGGCCCTGGCGCGCTTCCGGTTCATGCCGCCCCAGGTGGCCGGAAATCTGTTCGTCGCCGACTTCATCGCCCGCCGCTCCCTGAAGCGGGCCCCGATGGAGGACGGCTCCGGCGAGGGTTGGACCTGGCGGTTTGACCCCAACATGTGGATCAAGCTCGATCGCAGCGCCATGATGGGTGGCCCCGCCAGCGGCAAGCCCAAGGTCACGGTGCCCATGGCCCACATCTTCGGCGAACGCTCGGTGGTGATGTCGCGGCGCGAGGGGCAGCATCCGACGCCCCTGCCAGATGACATCATCGAGGTGGCCATCCCCGATTCGGCCCACCACATCATGGTCGATCAGCCTCTGGCCCTGATCGCGGCCTTGCGGGCCATGCTGGCGGTCTGGCCGACTTGAGCCCAAGGGGAAGACCGTGTAGGTCGGCCCCACCATCTCCTCCTAGCTGAGAGACGCCCAGCAATGGCTTCCGAATACCACCGCGGCGATATGGACATTTCCGAACAGGTCGCCACCTTCCACCTGTTCAATGGCCTGACCAAGTGGGGCTCCCTGATCCTGGCGGCCCTGTTGCTGTTGCTGGTGCTCTGGTTCTGCACCCCGGCGGGCTTCATGGCCGGGGCCATCAGCGCCGTGGTCCTGACAGCGCTGGGGATCGTATTCCTGCGCGAAAAGCCCGCCGCCGACCACTAGGCGTCGTTGATTTCAGGGGCCTATGAGCCAGGCGGCCAGGTCCTTGAGTCTCATTCAAACAAACGTTCGACGCCGCCTCAGCGATGGCTGGACAAGCCGCCGCTGCCACTCGTATGGTCCGCCCCAAAGCTGACTTGGGGGAAACCGGCGAATGGCCGTTATTGCCGTCATCACGGAGCGCCGCGCCGGTGAAACTCGGGTCGCCGCGGTTCCCGAGACTGTCAAGAAACTGATCGCCGCCGGGTTTTCGGTGGTGGTGGAAAGCGGGGCGGGAACCGCCGCGGCCTATCCCGACGCCGACTACCAGGCTGCGGGTGCCGAGATCGCCAAGACCGCCAAGGCTGCCATCGGCAAGGCTGACATCCTGTTTGCCGTCCGCGCGCCACAGGCTGCTGAGATCGCCGCTCTCAAGGCTGGGGCCATCGTGGTGGCCCTGCTCAACCCGCATATGGACAAGGATGCCCTGCAGGCCCTGGCCGCCAGGGGTGCCACAGCCTTCGCCATGGAATTTGTGCCCCGGATCACCCGGGCCCAGGTGATGGACGCGCTGTCGTCCCAGGCCAATCTCGCCGGCTATCGCGCGGTGATCGAGGCCGCTGAGGCCTATGGCCGGGCCATGCCGATGATGATGACCGCCGCCGGCACCGTTGCCGCTGCCAAGGTCTTTGTCATGGGGGTCGGCGTCGCCGGTCTGCAAGCCATCGCCACGGCGCGGCGTCTCGGTGCGGTGGTTACCGCCACCGACGTGCGTCCGGCCACCAAGGAACAGGTGGAAAGCCTCGGGGCCAAGTTCCTTGCGGTCGAGGACGAAGAGTTCAAGAACGCCCAGACCGCCGGTGGCTATGCCAAGGAGATGAGTGCGGAGTATCAGGCCAAGCAGGCCGCCCTGGTCTCCAGCCACATCGCCAAGCAGGACATCGTTATCACCACCGCCCTGATCCCCGGACGACCTGCGCCAAAGCTGGTGAGCGCCGAGCAGGTGGCCTCCATGCGTCCGGGCTCGATCCTGGTGGACCTGGCCATCGAGCAGGGCGGCAATGTCGTTGGTGCCAAGCTCGGCGAGGTGGCGGTCACCGCCAATGGGGCCAAGATCCTCGGCATCGCCAACCTGCCCGGCCGCATCGCCACCGACGCCTCGGCCCTCTATGCCCGCAACCTGATGGCCTTCGCCGGCCTCCTGCTGGACAAGGACGGCAAGCTGGCCCCGGACCTGGAGGACGAGATCCTCAAAGCAGCCCTGGTCACCCAGGGCGGCACCGTCGTCCACCCGTCGCTGCAAAGCTAGAGCTCCCAAGGAGGATACGATGGAAGCCGTCGACCCCACAGTCTTCCGCCTGGCGATCTTCGTGCTGGCGATCTTCGTCGGCTACTATGTCGTCTGGAGCGTGACGCCCGCCCTGCACACCCCGTTGATGGCGGTGACCAATGCCATCTCCTCGGTGATCATCGTGGGTGCCCTGCTGGCGGCTGCGGCCAATGGCGGTCCAGACGCTGGCCTCACCCAGAACGTGTTGATCTCCAAGGGGGCCGGCGCCATTGCCGCAGCCTTCGCGGCCGTGAACATCTTCGGCGGCTTCCTGGTCACCCAGCGGATGCTGGCGATGTACAAGAAGAAAGAGCCCGCGAAGAAGGAAGCCGCGAAGTGAACGCCAATATCGCGGCCATCGCCTACATCGTCTCAGGCGTCCTGTTCATCCTGGCCCTGCGTGGCCTGTCGAGCCCCACCACCAGCCAGGCAGGCAATCGCAATGGCATGATCGGCATGGCCATCGCGGTGGGCACCACCCTGTTGACCCTCTGGGGCCAGCAGGCGCTGGACACCATCACCCTGGGCCTGATCGTCGGCGGCGTGGCCATCGGCGGTGCCGTGGGTGCGGTGATCGCGCGCCGGGTGGCCATGACCTCCATGCCCCAACTGGTGGCCACCTTCCACAGCCTGGTGGGGGCAGCCGCCTGTCTGGTGGCCATTGCGGCCATCTATACGCCGGCGGCCTATGGCATTGTGGGGGATGACGGACAGATTCACGTCCAGTCCCTGGTGGAGTTGTCGCTAGGCCTGGCGATTGGGGCTGTCACCCTGACCGGCTCGATCATCGCGGCGCTGAAGTTGAACGGCAATATGAGCGGCGCGCCGATCCTGCTGCCCGCCCGTCACCTGCTGAACATCGTCATCGCTGGTGCCATTGTGGCCCTGGTGGTGGTGTTGGTGATGAGTGGCGGCGAGGCGATCTGGGCCTTCTGGGCGATCGCAGCCCTGAGCCTGCTGATCGGCATCACCCTGATCATCCCCATCGGCGGCGCCGACATGCCCGTCGTCGTCTCGATGCTCAACAGCTATTCCGGCTGGGCGGCGGCGGCCCTGGGCTTCACTCTGGAGAATGTCACCCTGATCATCACCGGGGCCCTGGTGGGATCATCCGGCGCGATCCTGTCCTACATCATGTGCAAGGCGATGAACCGCAGCTTCATCTCCGTGATCCTGGGGGGCTTTGGGGCCGACGACAGCGCCGCAGCCGCCGGCGGCAAGGTGGAGACCCGGCCGGTGAAGCAGGGCTCGGCCGAAGATGCCGCCTTCATCATGAAGAACGCCTCCAAGGTCATCATCGTCCCAGGCTACGGCATGGCCGTCAGCCAGGCCCAGCATGCCCTGCGCGAGATGGGCGACAAGCTGAAGGAAGAGGGCGTGGAGGTGAAGTACGCTATCCACCCCGTGGCGGGTCGGATGCCCGGGCACATGAACGTGCTGCTGGCCGAGGCCAACGTCTCCTATGACGAGGTCTTCGAGCTGGAGGACATCAATGCCGAGTTCGCCAGTGCCGACGTGGCTTTTGTGATCGGGGCCAATGATGTCACCAATCCCGCCGCCAAGACCGACCCCACCAGCGCCATCTACGGCATGCCGATCCTGGATGTGGAAAAGGCCCGCACCGTACTGTTTGTGAAGCGTGGCATGAGCTCGGGCTATGCCGGGGTGGAGAACGAACTGTTCTTCCGCGACAACACCATGATGTTGTTTGGTGACGCCAAGAAGATGGTCGAAGGCATCCTCAAAGGGCTCTGAAGGTCAGGTTCGCACCCGACCGGAGGCGCGATCAGCAGCGACGGCCGCCACCAGGACCGCCGCGATCATGCCGACCTGAGTCCAGAGCGGATATGTGGTTGTCGCCAGGGTCCAGGTAGCCAGACCCAGGAACAGGCCGCTAACGATGCGGCCCGCCAGCGCCCTGCGCCCCGCGATCAGATTGGCGCTCCAGGCACCGGCCAGGGTCCCCAGCAGCCAGGACAGGATCGCCCCCACCAGAGCTCCTGAGCTCAACAGGGCTGTGGCGGTCTGGAGCGCCGCAGGATCGGTGAGGTTTACCCCAGGCGGTGGGGGAAAGATCATGTTGGCGGTTCCATCCACCATGCCGAGGGCCACCAGCCCGATCAGGGGCCCCAGGATCACCGCCAGACCCAGTCGCAGCATAGCCTCACGCTCCCAAACCGCTGGCCCAGCAAGGCAATGGCGTGGCCCTTGTGCATGACGCAGCTTGCGACCATCTTCCTCTCATAAAAACGAGGAAACGACCATGCGTTCAGGCTTCCGCGGGCTTGCGCTCGCGTCCACCCTATTCTTGACCAGCGCCCTCGCAGCCTGTGGTGAGAGCAAACCTGCCGCCCCTGTGGTTCCCGCCGGCCTTTCGCTCGCCATGACCGAAGGGGCCAACGGCGTCCTGCCGGCCCAGAGTGTCCAGCTCAAGGGCAAGGCGTCCGTCGCCACCGTGACCATGACCCCCAGTTGGCGGGTCGGTGGTGGGCAACTGAATGTCCTCTGGTATGCCGGTGCCAGCCAGACCAAGCGCTTCTTTCAGATCGTAGAGACCGGGACCGTCAGCGCCCCGCCAGCCTATCTGGCCAATCCCGAAACCGGCGTCCGCAACGTCCGCGTCAGCTTCGACGGCGGTGCGCCGGTGGCGATCAAGCCCACCACCACCCGCGCGCCCTTCGATGTTCCCGCCGGGGCCAAGGCCATCACCCGCGTAGAGCTGGACTTTGGACCCGCTGACAGTCCTCAGACGGTGGTCTGGAAATAGCCACCGACGGGTCTTGCGCACGGCCGTGCCGATGCCTTTAGTCGTTCCATGGCTGGCCCACATCCCTCGCGTGGCGAACGTGTTGATATCGGTGGTCGTCAGCTTCGGGTGGTGCGGACCGGACCAGCCAGCGATCAGCCGCTGATCGTTCTTGAGTGCGGTGCCTTTGGTTGTGCTGCCGACTGGGGTGTGGTGCAGTCACGGCTGGCGACCAAGGGGCTCCGCAGCCTGGCCTATGATCGCGCAGGCCTGGGGTACTCTGACCCCGGCCCCGCCCCGCGCGACGGCCAGTCCATCGTGACAGACCTGGAACGGCTGCTGCAGGCGCTGGGTGAGACCGGCCCCGTGGTCCTCGTGGGCCACTCCATGGGCGGCCTGCTGGTTCGAATCTTTGCCGGCCGCAATGGCCCTCGCCTAGCCGGGGTCGTGCTGGTGGATGCCCTGACGCCCGAGGCCCTGGATTCCCCCGTGGTGGCCCAGGCCATCGGTGCCTTTCGGGGGGCGTTGAATCTCGTCGGACGCTGGTCGGGGCTGGGCTTCATGAAGCCGGTGTCCCTGGTGATCGGCGACAAGATCGGCCTGGAGGGCGAGGCCTCTCTGGAGAAGCGGCGCATCTATGGCCTGGCCAGCCACGCGCGCGGATCAGCCGACGAGGTGTCTCAATGGTGGGTGACGTCGGCCCAGGGTCGCGACAGCGGCAGCTATGATACCCGACTTCCGGTGGCGGTGATCAATGCCGGCCGGCCCCGACTTCCCGCCCGCCTTCGTGCCATTCGCACTGCGCCCGCGGAGGCTTCGTCCCGTGGCTATGTGGCCGACGTTGCCGGTGCCAACCACTCCACCTTGCTGGGACGACGCTTCGCGGACCCCATCGTGACGGGGATCGAGCATGTGTTGAAGGCAGAGGCTTAGGCGGCCTCCGTCTCGATGACGCCGCAGGCGGCCTGGAGGCGCTCCAAGGCCAATGGGCGCAGACCCACCCCCGGCAGAGGCGTCAGCACGGGGGACCCGTGGCCCAGGATCAGGGGTAGGGAGCCCCGGGCTCCAGGCGGCAGCGCCGACAGGGTGGCGCGAGCGGCTGACGACAGGCTGGAAGCCGACCCCACCAGTGCGCGCACCTCAAGGGCCCGGTCGGTAGTCAGCTCCCAGCGGCCATCCCAAACGGCGGCCTCTCCTGCGGCGAGGGCCAGGGGTGTCAGCCCGCCTCGCCTGACCTCGCCGGCCTCTCGAAGGAAGCAGACGTTGGTGGCATCGGCCTCGATCCGCGCGCCGGCTAGGGTCGCGGTGAAGGGCTCGCGGCCCCGCAGGAGGGCGACAAGTCGGTTCAACCGCTCCCCACGCGGTGGGCGAGTGGTTCCGGCGGCGCAGAGGCAGGCTGCCGAGATGAAGGCCGCCGGGGCCTCCGCCATGACTTGTCGCGGCAGGGTCAGGCCACCGGCCAGATCCTGAGTCGCCCGGGCAAGCGCGGTGAGGTCAGAGGCCGGCAGCGCCGCATCGTTCTCGCACCCTGTGAGGCCGGCCCGCGCCCGGGCGCGGGCCAGGCGGGGATCCTCATTGGACGGGTCCTCGATCCAGCTCTCGCCGCGCGCTGCCAGCCAGGTGCGGATCTCCGCCCGGCGGGTCGCCAGCATCGGCCGCAGCAGAAAGATCCCACGACCCTCAGGCCAGACTGGCGAGGGGCCCCACACCCGAGGGCTGGGGGTGCTGGAGCCGGATTGGCGCATGGCGGCAGCCTCCAGCCGGTCGTTGCCGGTATGGCCCATCAGGATCACCTGGGCACCAGCCTCCCTTGCCGCTGTGGCCAGCAACCGGTGGCGCGCCATCCTGGCTGCGGCGGGCAGACCGGTGGCGGGCTTGAGGCCCCCCCAGCTCAAGGCGCGGAAATCGGCACCGAGTCGGGCGGCGATCTCGCGGCAGCTCAGGGTCCAACCCGGGCTCGCAGCGTTGATCTGGTGATCGACGGTCAAGATCAGCAGGCGCCGACCGTGGGTGCTGGCCCAGTCGGCGGCGATCAGGGCCAGGGCCAGGGAGTCGCCGCCCCCGGAGAGGGCCACAGCGATGGGGGCCTTGGCCCAGGTTTGCAGGTGCCGGTCGAGGCCCTCTCGGACTCGTGAGTCGAGGGTCAGCTCTAGGCCGCGCACTTGGCCTGGGTGCGGGCGACGGTGGCCCGGCCTTTGACGGCGGCGACGGCCTTGGGGTAGCGACGATCAAACTCCCCCAGGATCTGGCAGGCATCGGCGGGTTTCTTCAGGGCGATCAGGGTCCGGGCCAGTTCCACCGTGGCGTCCGGCGCCCAGGCGGTGCCGGGCCAGCCGCGAATGGCCCCGATATAGGCCTGGGCCGCCTCGGCATTGGCTGTCCGGGCTGACAGGGTCTTGCCCAGCCAGTAACGGGCCTCCGGAGCTCTGGCGCTATCGTCATAGCGGTCGATATAGTCGCGGAAGGCGTTCTCGGCGGCTGTATAGTCGCCCCCCAGCATCAACTGCCGGGCCTGGGTGAAGGCCTCCGATGCCGTCTGACCCGAGGCGGGGCCGAGTGCTTCAGAGGGTGCTGAAACTTCGCTGGCGGCGGGCCTTTGCTCCATGGCCATCACCCGCGCTGTCAGGGCCTGATTGTCACCCCTGAGGCTTGCGGCTTCGCGTTTCACCTTGTCCAGTTCAAAGGTGCTGGTTTCGATCTGGCCATTGGCCCGGGTCAGGGCCTGCTCCAGATCGGCGATCCTGCGGGTCAGTTCCTGAAGCTGGTAGTCGGTCTCGGCCGGTTGGATCACCACCGGCTTTCCAGAATCCCGGCCCTGGAAGACGATCGCCCGCAGTTCACGCATCACCTGTTCCATCCGGTCCAGGCGTCGGGCGTCGCGGGCGTCCAGGGGGTCGATGGGAATCTGGGCCAGGGCCGGGGCAGCCGCCAGCCCCAGGGCCATGACAGCAGCAAATGACAGGGCAAGGCGGCGGAGGGTCATGGGCGGGTCAACCTTGGGCGGGTCAATGGGTCGCACGGTCACAGGGCCAGAATGGGGCGCCTCGCCAGGGTTCGTCCAGAACGCAAAGAGGGGCCCCAGGGGACCCCTCTCGCTCGCTCAGGCCCCGACGGGGTCGCCCCCTAGCGGGTGCCGCCGGTGATGGCGGTGTGGCCGTTCCGGTTACGCTGATAGGCGTCTTCGCTGGTGCCCGGATCAATCGGACGTTCCTTGCCGAAGGACACCGTGGAAATCCGTGAGGGCGAGACGCCGCGGCTCACCAGATACTCCCGCACCGAGTTGGCGCGGCGGGCACCAAGCGCCAGATTGTACTCTCGCGTGCCGCGCTCGTCGGCATTACCTTCGATACGGACCACGACATTGGAGTACCGCACAAGCCAGCCCGCCTGGGCGTCCAGAACCGGCTGGGCGTCCGAACGGATGTCGTACTGGTCGAAGTCAAAATAGACCCGGTCCCCGACATTGATGACAAAGTCCTGGATCGAACCGGGCGTTACTGAGCCGGTATAGGGGCCAGGACCGGGAGGTGCCGGCATGCTCGGGCCAGGCCCGGGCGCAGGCCCCACGACGGGTTTGGGGCGGCTGGCACAGGCCGACATCGAGAGGGCTGCGGTGGCAACGAGCGCCAGTCGAAGGGCGTGCTTGGTGCTGAAGCTCATCTTGCGCTTCTCCTTAAGCTGGTTTTCGTCGGCGCCGACCGCGCCAATGTCCGAACTCTAACTGCAATTTTATCTGTCGAACATGCAAATGAGCGCCAGAACCGACAGGTGACACGTCAATTCTCTCATCAGTTGAGCAGGGGTGACCAGGCCGGATCAGACCCAGAGCCTGGATAGGGCGCCGGGCGAAGGATGCGCCCGGTCACATCGACGGTCCAGAGACGGGGCGGTCCACCCGAAACTTCGCGGCTGAACATCAGCACCCGACCATTGGGGGCCCAGGTCGGGCTCTCGTCCAGATAGCTGGTGGTGAGCAGGCGTTCGTCGGTGCCGTCGGGCCGCATGACGCCAATGTGGAACTCGCCGCCGGTCTGTTTGGTGAAGGCGATGAAGTCCCCCACCGGGCTCCAGACAGGCGTGGTGTAGCGCCCCGCGCCAAAGGACACCCGCCGCACACCGGTGCCGTCTGAGTTCATGATGTAGAGCTGGGGTGAGCCTCCCCGGTCGGAGTTAAAAGCGATCTTGGTCCCGTCCGGCGAGAACGAGGCCGAGGTGTCGATACCCGGGTCGGAGGTCAGTCGTGCCGAGGTGCGGCTCTTGAGGTTCATCACATAGATGTCGCTATTGCCGCCCCGCTCGACGGAGAAGGCCACCCGCCCACCATCGGGGGAAAAGCGCGGCGCATAGACCATGCCTGGAAACTGGCCGATGCTCTCACGCCGTGCGGTCTCAAGGTTGAACAGATAGATGGCCGACCCCTCCGGCCGCAGGGTCATATAGGTGATCTCCTGACTGGTGGCGGAGAACCGGGGCGACATGACGATATAGGAGCCGTCGGTGAGATAGCTGGGATTGGCCCCATCCTGATCCATGATGGCGAGCGTCTTGATGCGGTTGAGCCGCCCGCCGGTCTCCGAGACGAAGACGATCCGGGTGTCGAAATAGCCCTTCTCCCCGGTCAGCCGTTCGTAGACCGCATCGGATATCTTGTGGGCGACGCGGCGCCAGTTCTCCGGCGTCGAGATAAACTGCAGGCCCAGCAGTTGCTGTTCGGAGTAGATATCCCACAGTCGGAAATCGACCCGCAGGCGCCCGCCCTCCACCGTCACCTGGCCATTGACCAGGGCCTGGGCATTGAGGACCTTCCAGTCAGGAAAGCGTGGCTGGACGGTCACATCAACCTGGCGCTCGATGAAGGCCTGGGGGTTGATGGGGGCAAACAGGCCCGAGCGTTCCAGATTGGCGGTAATCACCTGGGCGATGTCAGCCCCACGGGCACCGCCAAAGGCTGGCACCGCGATGGGCAGGGGCTGGACGTCGCCCTTGTTCACATCGACCTCGATCTGCGCCCGGGCCGGGGCGATCAAGACGAAGGTGGCCAGGACCAGGCTGGCCAGAGCCAAAATGATGGACTTCAATGACATGAGACGGATCTCCTTGGGGTCGCTCATCGGCAGGCTTCCTGGGCATTGAAGGTCGGGGCCCAGGCCTGTCCATAGACTTCGCGGGGCAGGGACTTTTCGGCGGCGGCCTGGCGCACCGCGCGGATGGCCCGCTCAGCAGCGGCCCGGATCACCGGATTGGACGAGTTTTCCTGGCCGCCGGCCTCCACCAGTCCCACCACTTGTCCGGCGGTGTTCAGGGTAAAGGTCACCCGAACCCGGACATCCCGGCCACCCTCAACCTCGCAATTGGGGTTCCAGCGGCGCTGAAGCTGCGAGACCAGCCCCTCCAGGGCGCTGGCGGAGACCCCACGTCCGGCGCCTGCCGAGGGGCGGGCCTCGCGGGCGGTCTCGGGCCGGGCAGCACCCTGGGCGGCCGACGAGGTCTTGCCACCGGCTGGCCGGGTCTTGGCGATGCTGGCGGAGAGAGCGTCCAGATCCAGGGCCTTCTGGGGCTTTGGCGTCGGCTTCTGTTGACCCTTGGCATTGGGATCCACCACGGGCTTTGGGGCCGCGGCGGCCGGCTGCGGTGTGGGAGGAGTCGGCTCCGGCGTCGGAGCGGCCGGCTCTGGCAGGGCGTCGGGCACCGGGGCCTCGGTCATGGCGCTCTGAACCTCCTTGGCCAGGGCCGCGGCGCGCAGGTCGGTATAGGTGGCGTTGGAGATGATATTGACCGGCACGGTGGTGCCGGGGGTCAGGGGCTTCTCCCAGGGCCAGGATATCAGGGCGGCCACCAGCACACCGCCATGCAGCAGCATGGAGGCCACCATCGCTGTCGAGAAGTCTGAGCGGGTGGACGACATTCCGACCTCAGCCCTCCGGGGCGTCAGGCCCCGGCGCCTGGGTCCCGCCTGACGAGGGGCCGCCGGTGTCGGTAATCAGGTTGATCGACTTGAAGCCGGAGGTCGAGAGCGCCGCCATCACCTGAGCCACAACGCCATAGGAGGCCTGGGCGTCGGCGCGGACATAGATCGGCTTGGCCGTCGCCCCGGACATGGCCTTCAACCGAGGTGCCAGGCCGGCGAAGGGCACAGGATCTTCCTGGATGAACAGCGATCCATCGGCTCGGATCGAGACCGTCAGGGGCTCGGACTGATCCTCCATGGCCTCGGCCTCGGTCTTTGGCAGTTCGATGGGCACGCCGACGGTCAGCAGGGGGGCTGAGACCATGAAGACGATCAGCAGCACCAGCAACACGTCCACCAGGGGGGTGACATTGAGCTCGGCCTGGGCGCCGCGTCGACCGCTTCCACGAGGCCGACGTCGACCGCCGCCGCTGGCGGCAA
>JANPAO010000637.1:0-12230 GCA_031429955.1 Phenylobacterium sp.
CGAAAGACTCCATGAAGATCCTTGTCACCGGCGGCGCCGGATTCATCGGATCGGCCGTCGTCAGGCGGGCCGTGGCAGATGGCCATCAGGTGGTGAACCTGGATGTGCTGGCCTATTCAGCCAATCTGAAAAACGTGGCGCAGGTTTCGGCCTCGCCGCTCTATGCCTTTGCGCAGGCCGACATCTGTGATGCCACGGCCGTGCAGGCGATCTTCGCCAAGCACCAGCCCGATGCGGTGATGCATCTGGCCGCCGAGAGCCACAACGACCGGGCCATCGATGGGCCGCTGGACTTTGTACGCACCAATGTCATGGGCACGGCAGTGCTGCTGGAGGCCGCGCGCGCCTACTGGAACAGGCTGGAACCGGCGCGGAAGGCCAGGTTCCGGTTCCACCACGTCTCCACCGACGAGGTGTTCGGGGCGCTGGGGGAGAGCGGGGCGTTCACCGAAGACACGCCCTATGATCCCAACTCGCCCTATGCTGCCAGCAAGGCCGGTGCCGACCACCTGGTGCGGGCCTGGAACCGCACCTTCGGCCTGCCGGTGGTGATCACCAACTGCGCCAACAACTATGGCCCCTTCCAGTTTCCCGAAAAGCTGATCCCCACCGTGGTGCTGCGCGCCATGGAGGGCAAGACCATCCCGGTCTATGGCGACGGTCGCCAGGTCCGCGACTGGCTGCACGTGGACGACCACGCCGACGCCCTGCTGACCGTGCTGCAGAAGGGCCGCCTGGGGGAAACCTACTGCGTGGGCGGCGATAGCAATCTGCGCAACCTGGAAGTCATCAAGATCCTCTGCGCCCACCTGGACAGGCTGGCCCCGGCCAATGTGCCCCATGCCGAGCGGATCACCTTCGTCGCCGACCGCCCGGGTCACGACTTCCGCTATTCCATTGACGCCAGCAAGCTGGCCAACGAGCTCGGCTGGGCACCCAAGACTGACCTGGCCGAGGGCCTTGAAGACACCGTGCGCTGGTACGTCGAAAACCGCGCCTGGTGGGAAGCCATCCGCGAACGGGGCTTTCAGTCGGAGCGCCTGGGCCTCACCTCGGCATGACCACCACGATCCTGCAGTTTGGTGCCACAGGACAACTGGCCCGGGAGATGCTGCTCCGGTCCAGTGGCGGGGTCGCCATCAAGGCCCTGTCGCGCGCCGAGGTTGACGTCACCGATACCGAGGCGATCGCCCGCGCCATCGCTGAGGCCCCGGACGTCGATCTGGTCTTCAACGCCACGGCCTATGCCGCCGTCGACAAGGCCGAAAGTGAGCCGGATCTGGCCTATGCGGTGAACACCCGTGCGCCGGAGGCCATGGCCCGGGCGTGCCAGGCCCGCGGCGTACCCCTGATCCACATCTCCACCGACATGGTATTCGACGGTGAGAAGGCTGGCCCCTATGTCGAAGGCGACGCCACCAACCCGCTGCATGTCTATGGCGCCTCCAAGCTGGCCGGCGAGCGCGCGGTGCTGGAGCACTGCGACCGCGCCCTGGTGGCCCGGGTGTCCTGGCTTTTCTCGGCCCTTGGTCAGAACTTCCTACAGATGATGCTCAAGCAGGGGTCCTCCCAACCCCTGCTGACGGTGGTGGATGACCAGCGCGCCTGTCCCACCGCGAGCAGTGATGTCGCAGGTTTCATGCTCAGCCAGGCCCAACGGCTGTCTCGCCAACCAGCAGGCGCGCCGGAATGGGGCCTGCTGCATCTGGTCAATGAGGGGGTCGCGACGCGCTACCAGATGGCCCAGGCGATCTTCGAACTGGCCTGGCCAGACCGGCCCTTGCCCGCCATGCAGGCCGTGCCCACCAGCGCGTTTCCCACGCCGGCACGGCGGGCCCTGAATTGCCAACTGGACACCGCGAAGCTTCGCAGCGTCTTTGGACTCACGCTACGTCCGTGGCGCGAGGCCCTGGAGGACACCATCGAAGACCTGAACCTCGCATCGGTGAAGGCATGAGGCGCGGCATCATCCTGGCCGGTGGCTCCGGCACCCGGCTGCACCCCCTGACGCTCGCGGTCTCCAAGCAACTGCTGCCGGTCTATGACAAGCCGATGATCTATTACCCGCTGTCGGTCCTGCTGCTGGCGGGCGTGCGGGAAGTCCTGATCATCACCACGCCGGAGGACCAGTCAGGCTTTCAGCGCCTGCTGGGGGACGGCTCCCAGCTTGGGGTTCGGTTTGAGTATATCGTCCAGCCCTCCCCGGGCGGCCTGGCCGAGGCCTATATCCTGGGAGAGGATTTCGTGGGCGGCCAACCCAGCGTGATGATCCTGGGCGACAACATCTTCTTTGGTCAGAACTTCAGCCAGATGCTGCGGTCGGCCGATGCCCGCACCGACGGCGCAACGGTGTTTGGCTATACGGTTCAGGACCCCGAGCGCTACGGCGTGGTGGAACTGGGGGCCGACGGTCGGGCCATCGGCATCGAGGAAAAGCCAAGGCAGCCGAAATCCAACTACGCCGTTACGGGACTCTACTTCTACGACGGACGCGCCTCGACCTTCGCCAAGGGTCTGGAGCGATCCGAGCGCGGGGAGCTGGAGATCACAGCCTTGAACCAGATCTATCTGGAGGCTGGCGACCTGCATGTTGAGCTCTTGGGCCGGGGCTTTGCCTGGGAAGACGCCGGCACCCACGACAGCCTGATCCAGGCCGGCGAACTGATCCGCACCTTCGAGCAGCGCCAGGGTCTGCGCATCGGCTGCATCGAGGAGATCGCCTTCCGAAAGGGTTGGATCGACCGCGTCCAACTGGCCGAGTTGGGACGTATCCAGGCCAAGAGCGAGTATGGCCGCTACCTGCGCGACCTGGCCGAGCGGCCGCAGAGCCTGGACGAACCCGGCGACTAGCTAGGCCAGCAAACTCCGGGCGCGGCCATAGAGCAGATAGACACCGACCCCCAGGACGTTCCAAAGGGCAAAGAAGATCATCGTCTGGGTCGAGAGACTGGTGAACAGATAGAGGCAGCCCAGGATCCCTGCCGGGCCGACAAGCCACACCAGGGGCGTCTTGAAGGTCCGGACCAGGCCCGGGGCTGATCGCCGCAAGACCAGGACCGCAACGCATGTCGCGATGAAGGCGGCCAGGGTGCCGGCATTGGCCAGGGCGGCAATCTCCGACAACGGTAGGGCCCCGGCGATCAAGGCCGCGATGACGCCGGTGAGGATCGTCACACGACTGGGAACCCCGCGCGGGGAAACCTTGGCCAGCCATCGCGGCAAGAGGCCGTCGCGGGCCATGGCAAAGAACACCCGGCTTTGGCCGAACATGAACACCATGATGACCGTGGGCATGGCGATCACTGCTGCCCCCGCAATGAGCACGGCAGCCTGGGGCTGGCCAATCTCGCGCAGCACGAAGGCCAGGGGTGCGGGATCCCTGGAGAAGACACCATAGGGCGAGGCCCCCAGGGCGCAGGCGGCCACGATCATATAGATCAAGGTGCAGACCAGCATGGAGCCGACAATGCCGATGGTCAGGTCGCGCCCCGGATTCTTGGCCTCCTCCGCCGCGGTCGAGATGGCGTCAAATCCGTAGAAGGCAAAGAAGATGATCGCGGCTGCACCCATGACGCCAAACTTGGTGCCATCGACCGCGTCGGCTCCATAGCCAAAGGGCGCAAAGGGCGTGAAATTGGCCGCGTCGAAGTGGGGAAGGGTCAGGGCTACGAACCCGGCCAGGGCCACCAGCTTCACCACCACCAGCACCACATTGACCATGGCGCTCTCACGGGTGCCCACCAGCAGCATGCAGGTCACCGCCAGGGCGATGAAAACGGCCGGAAGATTGATCAAGCCGCCATCCTCCGGGCCCGCCAGTAGGGCTGGGGGAATGGGCCAGTTGGCCTGGGTGATGAGCCCAGACGCATAGCCCGACCAACCGACGGAAACCGCGCTGCAGACCAGGGTGTATTCGAGGATCAGGCTCCAGCCGATCACCCAGGCCACCAACTCCCCAAGCGTCGCATAGGAATAGGCATAGGCGCTGCCAGCCTGGGGCATGAGGCTGGCCATCTCGGCATAGCAGAGTGCTGCGCAGGCACAGACAGCACCCGCCACCGCGAAGGAGACGATCACCGCCGGGCCAGCCAGACCGGCGGCGACGCCCGTCAGGGTATAGATGCCCGTGCCGATGATGGCACCGATGCCCAGCGCCATCAGGTGGGGCCAGCCCAGCGTCGCCTTCAACCGATGCTCACCAGCCGCCGGAGCGGCGGGCTCCATGCTCTTTCGCCGTGTCACAAAACTCATCGCTTGCCCCCAAGCCTTGCCGGCCCCGAACATGCGGCACCTTAGGGTCAGACGGCAAGGGCTTGGCACAGAGCGCGGGTGGCGCCAGCTTGTGGCGACCCCGGAGGGATACCCCATTGCGTCACGCTCTTCTTGCCTTGGCCATGCTCCTGTTTGCCAGCCCGGCTCTGGCCGACGACCAGCAGCTCATGGCCCTGGTGGCCCGTTATGAGGTGTACAGCCTGGCTGACGACCCCATCACCGCCGGGAGCCAGGGAGACCGGCGTGCGCTGTCACACCTGCCTGACGTAAGCCCCGCCGCCGATGCCGCGCGGGTCAAGGCGTTGAAGGGATTTCAGCAGGAGATTGCCGGTATCGACGCGGCCGGACTCTCTAAGGACGCCCAACTCAATCGTGCCTTCCTGGCCTGGACCCTGGACCGCCAACTCCAGAGCCTGGCCTTCGACGAGGCTCGGATGCCGTTCAACTCCGATGGGGGGTTTCATCAGACCCTGGGGTATCTGGCGGCCACCACCCCGATCCGCTCGATCGCAGACGGACAGGCCTGGATTGACCGCCTGGAGGCCCTGCCCGCCTTCTACGCCGCCAACATCGCCAATGCGCGGCGCGGCGTGAAGACCCGCTTTACCCAGCCTGCTTCCACCAGCCAGCAGGTCCTGACCCGCGCGCGCGAAATGGTGGCGGCCCCGGTGGAAACCGACGTTCTTTTGACCCCCTTCCGCGAGCTTCCGGCCAGCATGTCTGCCGAAGAGCAAGCCAGGCTCAGGGGTCAGGCCCTGGGAATCGTGCGCGACAAGGTGAGGCCGGCGCAGCGGGCCTTCGTGACCTTCCTGGAGCAGGAATATGTCCCGGCCAGTCGACCCTCCCTGGCCGCCCGCAGCCTCCCCAACGGGGAGCTTTACTACCAATGGCTGGTGGCAGACCACACCACCACGCGCCTGACCCCCGACGAGATCCACGCCGCGGGCCTGGCCGAGGTTGCGCGAATTCGCAAGGAAATGGAGGCCGTGATTGCCGAGACGGGATTCAAGGGCGACTTCAAGGCTTTCCTCGCGATGCTGCGGAGCGAGCCTCGCTTCTATGCGACCTCACGGGAGGATCTGCTGGAGAAGGCTTCAAGGATCGCCAAACGGATCGATGATCGACTGCCGGGCTGGTTTGCCACCCTTCCGCGGCTGACCTATGGCGTGCGCCCGGTGCCGGCTGACATTGAGGCCAACTATACCACCGGGCGGTACTTTTCCGGCAGCCCGAGCCGAGGCGTGGCGGGGGGCTATATGGTCAATACCGCCAAGCTCGACCAAAGGCCGCTCTACGAATTGCCGGCCCTGACCCTGCACGAGGCGGTGCCGGGGCATCACCTGCAGATCGCCCTGGCTCAGGAACTTCAAGGCGTTCCGTCGTTTCGTCGGGAGGCCGGGGTGACCGCCTTTACAGAGGGTTGGGGTCTCTATTCCGAGAAACTCGGCGGCGAGATGGGCATCTACCAGGATCCCTATGAGAGGTTTGGCCGACTGTCCTACGAGATGTGGCGCGCCTGCCGGCTGGTGGCAGATACGGGTATCCACTGGAAGGGTTGGAGCCTTGATCAGGCCCGCGCCTGCTTCACCGATAACTCGGCCCTGGCGCCCCTGAATATCGAGGTAGAACTGGCACGCTACGTCTCCTGGCCGGGTCAGGCCCTGGCCTACAAGGTCGGCGAAATGCGGATCGTGCAACTGAGGGCCAAGGCTCAGGCCGCCCTTGGAGAGCGCTTTGACATCCGTCGCTTCCACGACGCCGTCTTGCTGGCGGGCCCTCTGCCCCTGGACCTGTTGGAAGGACGCATCGACACCTGGATCGCGACGGAGCCCACCGCTGGCGCACAGACCCCATAGGTTAGTCGGGCCAAAGATCCTGAATGTCGCCCTTGCGGTTCAGCATCCGCACGGCGCGCTTGACCACCGCCAGCAGGCGCTCCCGGCGGGCGGCTTCATCATAGGTCATGGTGCCCTTGGCCAACCCCTCCAGCAGGAAGCGCCCCAGGTCCCGGCTGGCCTGAAAGCGAGGGTCGTGGCCGGCCTGGGCCAGGGCCAGGAACCGGTCTCCCACCTGGGCGTGATCGAAGGCGGTCTGGGCCACGGCCAAGCGCAGGCGCAGCATAGGATCGGCCCGCGCCGCAGCCTCCAACTCGGCAAAGGCGATGAAGGGGATCTCGTGCAGCAAGGCCCAATAGGCGTCGATGGCATGTTCTGACGCATCGACCCCCGGAGCGGTCGGGGCCGAGGCGGCTTGCTCAAACAGCCTGGCCCGCTCGGTCTCGATATGGGCGACCGTCGCCTCCACCAGGTCTTCGCGGGTGGCGAAGTGATAGAGCATGGCCCCACGGGTCAGGTCTGCGGCCTGCGCGATCATGGCGTTGGTGGCGGTATGATAGCCCACCTGCGCAAACAGCCGTGTCGCGGCGGCTAGGATTCGAGCTCTGGTCCGCCGGGATTTCGGCGTTTCCTTGGCGGGGTGAATCGGGGCGTCCATGGGGGCCTAGTCTGGTGGACCCAGGGTGGGCCAGCCTACCTCATCCCCTACGCTGAATGGCCTGGCGTCAAAAGACAAGGATCGCGGTTTCACACGCCTGACATGCAATCAGCCTAACCGGCGAGCAGGCTGGAATGTGCAGGGGGGCAGATGACAGGTTTTGCGGTCACGAGTTATCGCACGGTGTTCATTTCCGACGTCCATCTCGGAACACGCGGGTGCCAGGCGGAACTGCTGCTGGACTTCATCCGGCACATGGAGTGCGAAACCCTCTTCCTGGTGGGGGACATCATCGATGGCTGGAAACTGAGGTCGGGCTGGTACTGGCCACAAAGCCACAATGACGTGGTCCAGAAGCTGCTCCGTCTGGCCCGCAAAGGGGTCAACGTCATCTATGTTCCGGGCAATCACGACGACCGGGTTCGGGAGTTCACCGGGGTCCACTTTGGCGGCGTGGTCGTCGTGCGCGACGCGATCCACGAGACCGCCGATGGCCGGCGCTTTCTGGTGACCCATGGCGATGAATTCGACGGCGTCATACAGCATGCACGGTGGCTTGCCCTGGTGGGCGATTACGCCTATCGCGCGGTCCTGAGCGCCAACACTCTGTTCAACCGCCTGCGACGTCGCCTGGGCTTTGGCTATTGGAGTCTCTCGGCCTTCCTGAAGACCCGGGTGAAGAACGCCCTACAGTTCGTCGAGAACTTCGAGGCGGCTGTGGCCGACGAGGCCCGGCGGCGTGGGGTGGATGGGGTGATCTGTGGCCATATCCACAAGGCCGAGATGCGCGACATCGGCGGCGTAGCCTATATCAATGACGGCGATTGGGTGGAAAGCTGCACAGCCCTGGTGGAACACATGGATGGCCGGCTGGAGATTCTGGAATGGGCAAAGATCCGGTCGTGGTCGGCCATCGCCCGGACCTCGACGAACGCCATCCCAGAACCTGTGGCGGCCTAGCCGGGCGTCTTGACATCACTCGTGGATTGACGACAGTTCGACTGTCATGACACTCCCCCCAACACGCTACGTCTCAAATCTCAGAGACCGTCAGAAGGCGGAAACCCACGATCAGATCCTGCGAGCCGTGGCCGCGAGGCTTGAGGCCGGCGGCCTTGAGGAACTGAGCTTCTCGGAGGTGGCGGCTGAGGCCAAGGTGGGCGAACGTACCGTCTATCGCCACTTCCCTACCCGCGAGGCGCTGATGGGGGCGTTCTGGGCCTGGTTGCAGGTCCAGGCCCTAGCTCCACCGAGACCCTCCAGCACTCGGATCCGAGACGCGATCACCGCGCCGCGTGACAGCCAGAAGCCCATGCGGATCATGCTGGTGACCGACGCCTGGGAACCTCAGGTCAACGGCGTCGTCCGCACCTTGACCAAGGTCATCAAGGAGATGCGGGACATGGGTCACACGGTCGAGGTGATCAGCCCCGACCAGTTCAAGACCTTTCCCCTGCCCACCTATTCCGAGATCAAGGTTGCTGTTGGTACCTATGAGCCGGTACAGGAGCGGTTCAAGGCCTTTGAGCCCGAGGCTATCCACATCGCGACCGAGGGACCCCTGGGGTTGGCGGCGCGACGGATTTGCGTTGAGTGGAAGCTGCCCTTCACCACCAGCTATCACACGCGGTTCCCGGAGTATGTCTCAGCCCGCCTGCCGCTGCCGCTGGCGGCTGGCTACGCCTATATGAAGTGGTTCCACAAGCCATCGGGACGGCTGATGGTGGCTACACCCACCATGCGCGACGAACTGGAGCATCACGGCTTCCGTAACATCACCGCCTGGTCCCGCGGCGTCGACACCGAGGCCTTCCACCCCCGGGGGCCAAGCGACCCTGACGTCTATGAGGGCCTGGCACGTCCGATCTTCCTGTCGGTCGGCCGCGTGGCCGTGGAGAAAAACATCGAGGCCTTCCTGGGTCTGGACCTGCCTGGAACCAAGGTGGTGGTGGGGGATGGGCCCCAGACGGAAGACCTCAAGGCCAAGTACCCTGGGGTGATCTTCCGGGGTTTTCGAGTCGGTGAGGAACTGGCAGCTCACTTTGCCTGTGCCGATGTCTTCGTCTTCCCGTCCTTGACCGACACCTTTGGGCTGGTGATCCTGGAAGCCATGGCGACCGGCACGCCTGTAGCGGCCTACCCGGCCCCTGGTCCTATCGACATTATCCCAGGCAGCCAGGCCGGAGTCCTAGCGAGCAGCGCCACCGAAGGACTGAAGGAGGCATGTCTTGAGGCCTTGAGGCTTGATCGAGGGAGGGTTCGCACCTTCGCCGAGGGGTTCTCCTGGCGGGCCTGTGCCGAGGATTTTGTCCGGAACCTGCAGCCCTATCCCGAGCCGGAAAAGACCCGTTTCTGGCGCCGCCTGCGACGGCTGGCCAGGGTGCGCCGCCGGCGGCCAGAAGGGGCCTGATCCTTCTCAGGCTTTCGGCGAAACGACCTCTCCGTCTTCCTTGGTGAAGCTGGCGGGCATATGGGCCAGCAGTTCGAGCACCATCTCCGAAGGACGGCAGAGCTTCACCCCCTTGGGCGTGACCACAATAGGCCGGTTCACCAGGATGGGATGGGCAACCATGGCCTCCAACACCTGATCGTTGGAGACATCATCGGTCAGCAGGCCCAGGTCGGCGGCAGGGGTGCCCTTCTCCCTTATGAAGGCTCGCGCCTCCGCGCCTGCTTGCGCGAACAGACTTTCAAGCTGGGACTTCGTCCAACCCGACTTCAAATACTCCACCACGGTGGGCGCATAGCCGGCCGCCCGGATCATCTCCAGGGTATTGCGGGACGTGCCGCAGGCCGGATTGTGAAAGATGGTGATCGGGAAGTTGTCACTCATGATCGGCCTCTCTCAGCAAACAGCCAGCCGCACACGATAGCCCCCAGTGCCGCGCCGACAAGCTGAGCCGCCACAAAACTGGGCACTGAGGACGGCGCAATCCCGGCAAAGGTGTCTGACAGGCTCCGCGCCAAGGTGACGGCCGGGTTGGCAAAGGAGGTGGAGGCTGTGAACCAATAGGCCGAGGTGATGTAGAGCCCCACCATCATCGGTGTGGCGTCAGGTCGATAGCGGATCGACCCCAGGACTGTGGCAATAAGTCCAAAGGTGGCAATCCCTTCGGAGAACGCCTGTGCGGGGCCGTCGCGGAGCTTTTGAGACACCTGCAACACAGGCTCCTCGAACATCAGGTGCGCGCACCAGACACCCGCGACACCACCCATGATCTGGGCCAGAACATAGCCGACCGCCATGCCCCAACCCAACTCGCGGCGGGCCGCCATCACCAGGGTCACCGCTGGATTGAAGTGGGCCCCAGAGACCGGGCCTAGGATCGTGATGAGCACCACAAGGCCTGCGCCTGTGGAGAGGGTGTTGCCCAGGAGCGCCAAGGCCTCACTGCCGCCTGAGAGCCTCTGCCCCATGATGCCCGAGCCGATGACGACCGCCAGCAGCAGCGCGGTCCCCAGCAGCTCAGCCATCAGTCTGCGAAGCGAACTGACCGGTCGTGGCGACAGAGGCAAGTTGACGTCAGTCATAGCTCGGACTCCGGGACCGGGCGACAACACCAGGCGACACAAGGCTCCGCGTCCTACGCCCCCTCATCCGGCACTGGGCTCTGGCGTATCCTGGCTTTGGCCGATCTCATTCAGGCGCCTTTGTAGGGACAGACTGTCGAGGGAGGCGAGTGGCAGGTTGACGAAGATGCTGATGCGGTTGTTCAGCATTCGGTAGGCCTCGGCAAAGGCCACCGCCTTCTCCGCATCTGTCCCGCCCACCGCCGCGGGATCTGGCAGACCCCAGTGGGCGCTCATGGGTTGTCCCGGCCAGATCGGGCAGACCTCGCCTGCGGCGTTGTCGCAGACGGTAAAGACGAAATCGAGATCGGGGGCAGCCGGGTTGGTCGACCGCGAAAACTCGTCCCAGGGCTTGGACCGCAGCCCCTCGATGGGATAGTTCAGCTTCTCCAGCATCGCCAGGGCAAAGGGATTGACCTGACCAGCCGGCATGGAGCCGGCCGAGTAGGCCTTGAACTTGCCGGCCCCCGCCCGGTTCATGATCGATTCAGCTAAGATCGAGCGGGCCGAGTTTCCGGTGCATAGAAACAGCACATTGAGGGGCTTGCTCGCATCGAGATAGGGCATCAGAGCGTCTCCAGGATAGGTGTGATCTCGGGCGCGCAGCAATTGACCCGATCCAAAATCACTGCCAGCGGCGCGCAGACCTCGGGGGCCCCGCCGCAACAATCCTCCAGCAGAAACCCAAGCAGGCGGCCCATCGTGTCATAGTCAGCGGTATAGATGATGGAGCGGCCCTCACGCCGGGCCTGGACAAGGCCGGCGTGGCTGAGCAGGTTCAGGTTGGAAGAGAGGCTGCTGGGGGGCACCTGCAGCCGCCGCGCGATTTCCCCCGCGGGCAACCCCCCGGTTCCAGCTTTGATCAGGAGGCGGAACACCTCCAGGCGACCCTGGTGGGCCAGGGCTGAAAGGCTTACGACGGCGGGCCCGATGTCCATGTTTCTATAGTACGCGAAATGTACGACAATTGCGAGACGCAGGCCTCGCCTCCGGCTTCTTCAGGAAAGTTCGACGACCTCAATGACCGACCTTCCCGCCCTTTCGCCGGCGTTCCTGCCACCCATCGAGGTCGAGCGACTGGAAAAAGGCACGCTATCGACCCACCCACCAAGGATACTGTTGCTCTATGGGTCGCTCCGGGAGCGTGCGTTCAGCCGCCTGCTCATTGAAGAGGCTGCGCGGATCTTGATCCGGTTAGGCGCGGAGACTCAGATCTTCCACCCTCGAGACCTTCCCCTGCCGGATTCTGTGTCACCCGATCATCCAAAGGTGCAGGAACTCCGGGCCCTGTCGATCTGGTCCGAAGGCCAGGTCTGGTGCAGCCCGGAGCGGCACGGTGCCATCACGGGGGTCATGAAGGCGCAAATCGACTGGATACCGCTCGATATCGGGAGCGTCCGCCCCACCCAGGGCCGAACCCTGGCCGTCATGCAGGTAAGCGGCGGCTCGCAGTCCTTCAATGCGGTGAACACCCTACGCCTGTTGGGACGCTGGATGCGGATGATCACCATTCCCAACCAGTCGTCGGTAGCGAAGGCCTATCAGGAATTTGACGAGGCGGGGCGCATGAGACCGTCGGCCTACTATGATCGGGTTGTTGACGTCATGGAGGAGCTTATCAAGTTCACCCTGCTGACCCGCGACAGCGCTGACTACCTGGTGGATCGCTACAGCGAGCGGAAGGCAGAGGGCAAGGTGGCGGTGGACGTCGCCGAGATCTTGAAAGGCTCCCTCCACGAGTCTGGGACCTAGTCGCAAAGAAAACGCCGCGGTCCCGGGGGACCGCGGCGCTCTAGGATCGACCAGCTTGAAGGGGCTCAGGAAGCCGGGCGGGCCATCGAAGGCAACTTGGTGGCGGTCACCTTGTTGGCATCATGTTGGCCGGCCGGCAGCGG
>JANPAO010000638.1:0-2217 GCA_031429955.1 Phenylobacterium sp.
CCCCATGTCCCTAGTCCCGCCCCCAGAGATCGAGATCGCCGGCCGCAGGATCGGGCCTAGCCATCCGCCCTATGTGATCGGCGAGCTGTCGGGCAACCACAATGGCAGCCTTGACCGGGCCCTGGCCCTGATCGATGCGGCGGCCGCCACCGGCTGTGACGCCATCAAGATCCAGACCTATACTGCCGACACCATCACCATGGATGTCGATCGCCCGGAGTTCAAAATCCAGGGGGGGCTGTGGGACGGACGCAGCCTCTATGATCTCTACCGGGAAGCCCAGACCCCCTATGCCTGGCATGGAGCCCTGTTTGCCCGAGCCGCCGCCCTCGGGGTGACTCTGTTCTCCAGCCCCTTTGACGAAACCGCCGTCGATTTACTGGATAGCCTGGGGGCTCCGGCCTTCAAGATCGCCTCCTTCGAGGCCGTAGACCTTCCGCTGATCGCCTATGCGGCGGCACGCGGCAAACCACTGATCATTTCCACCGGCATGGCCAACCTGGCCGAGATGATCGCAGCACGCGACACCGCCCTGGCCGCCGGTGCGCCAGGCGTAGTCCTGCTGCACTGTGTCTCCAGCTATCCTGCGGCCCTTGAGGACGCCAATGTCCGCACCGTGGCCGACATGGCCACCCGGTTTGCCAGTCCCATCGGCCTGTCGGATCACACCCATGGCGCAGCGGCCTCCATAGCCGCCATCGCCCTTGGGGCCTGTGTGAGTGAGAAGCACTTCACCCTGGCCCGTTCAGACGGCGGTCCCGATGCCGCCTTCAGCCTGGAGCCTGGGGAGTTCACCGGCCTGGTGCGCGCCTGCAAGGATGCCTGGACGGCGCTGGGTCGCGCCCACTACGACCTGCTGGGATCGGAGAAGGCCAACCGCCAGTTTCGCCGCTCGCTCTATGTCGGTGCCGATGTGAAGGCCGGCGAAGTCCTCAGCCGCCACAATGTCCGCTCGATCCGCCCCGGTAACGGCCTGCCGCCGGCTGATCTTCCCGCCGTACTGGGTCGCAAGGCCGCGCGAGACTTGGCGCGGGGCGAGCCCCTGGCCTGGGATATGATCCGCTAAGCTGCGACCGAGCGGACTGCGGTGCTGACCCCGGCCAGGGCGTCGGATGTGGCGGCAAGGCCGTCGCCGACGGATCGGTCGTCTGACGCCACCACCACCAAACCCGGGCGTCGGGCCAGCACGGCCTTCAGACCCGCCAGCTTTCGCGTGGCGTCCACCGAGTGGCGGCCCCAGCGCGGTGACATCTGGATCGAGACGGTTTCGTCCAGTTGAAGGGCACCCCCACCGAACCCGGACATCAGGCGGTGAATCTCGCGGCGTAGTTCGATGTCGCCCACCTCGGCCACGCACTCGGCGCTCAGCAGGGCCTGGCCGCGACAGGCATAGAGATGCAGCTGGAGCACCGAGCCCTGGGCGGTGAAGTTCCTCAGGTGAAAGGGCAGGGAGCCGCCATAGCGGGCCTTGAACACATAGCTCACCAGGCTCTTGTTGAGGGGCCTGGGGGCCTCAAGGTCCAGGGCGCTAAACAGGGGTGTGGGATCAGGCGACCAGATCACCATCTCACCGGCCTCACGGGCGGCCAGCGCCCGCTGCGGCGACACCAGGGATGCGGTGTGGATCGTCACACCCAACCGGGTCAGGGCCGCTTGGCAGCGGGTGAAGAAGCTTTGGAAGCCATCGGCGGGCAAGCTGGCCGTCAGATTGTCCAGCCGGCCTACCAGGGCGCGGGGAAGGCCGTAGAGGCCGTCATGCAGCGGGTCGGCGCGCTTGGCGCGGGCCAGGTCGCAGGTCTCGACTTGAGTCGGATAGACACGGCCCATACCTAGGGGCCCAGCAGCATCGCCGTGCACCTCGTCGAGCCAGGCCCCCAGAGCCCACTGGCAATAGTGGGTGAGATGGGAGGCAATATCCGCGGGATAGGCGCGAATTCTATCGGCAAGACTGTCGCCGCCTATGGGGCCAAGCTCCAGGTTTGCGCTGCGCAGAGCCGGGCCCTCGAAGTCGCGGGTGAAGACCAGGTCGCCGCCGGGGGCAGGGCTGACCGAGCCGTATCGCGTCTCGAAGTCTTCAAACACCAATCCCTGGGCTTCCAGCAGCACCCGGGCCGGGTCGCCCTGCTGGCCGAAGTGGAGGCGTTGGGTGCGCAGTTCCAGGCCGTGGTCGCGGCGGGGCCAGGCGCTGCCGCCCAGATGGTCAAAGCGTTCGTGAAC
>JANPAO010000639.1:0-4597 GCA_031429955.1 Phenylobacterium sp.
GGTGATGCGGCGTTCACCCTTGTTGAGCGGTGCCGAGACTGGGACGCGTTCGGTAGAGGCGGGAGCGACGGTCGGCGTGCTCGCGCCCAGGGCGGCGGAGGCCAGAAGTGCAAGGATCATGGGTATAAGTCCAAAAGCCAGCGATGGCTGAGCTTGCTACGATCCCGACCGGGACACAAGCTGCGTGCTCCCGTGGCCGCCTGGAAGTGATTCGGCGCAGCATGAACCAGCCTGTCCTTCGCCTTGCCCCGTCGGTCGTCGCGCCCGAACATCCCGAGCAGCAGTACCTGGATCTGCTGGCCGACATCTTGGAGACTGGCATTCAGCGCGGCGACCGCACCGGCACCGGCACGCTTGGGGTCTTTGGCCGCCAGATGCGGTTTGACCTGTCCCAGGGCTTCCCCCTGCTCACCACGAAGAAGCTGCACCGCAAGTCGATCTTTGTGGAACTGCTGTGGTTCCTGCGGGGCGACACCAATGTGCGCTGGCTACAGGAACGCGGCGTTTCCATCTGGGACGAGTGGGCCGACGCAGAGGGCGAACTGGGTCCGGTCTATGGCAAGCAGTGGCGCTCCTGGAGCGCACCTGATGGCCGGGTGATCGACCAGATCGCCGGCGTGATCCACAGCCTGAGGACCAATCCCGAAGGCCGCCGCCACATCGTCTCGGCCTGGAACCCGGCCGAGATCGAGGACATGGCCCTGCCCCCCTGCCACTGCCTGTTTCAGTTCTTTGTGGCCGAGGGCAAGCTCTCCTGCCAGCTCTATCAGCGCTCTGCCGACGTGTTCCTGGGGGTGCCCTATAACATCGCCAGTTATGCCCTGCTGACCCTGATGATGGCCAAGGTCACAGGCCTGGAGCCCGGCGAGTTCGTCCACACCCTGGGGGACGCCCACCTCTATCTGAACCACCTGGATCAGGCCCGAGAGCAGCTGACCCGCCAACCCCTGCCCCTGCCCCGCCTGGAAATCGCCGACAAGACCGACCTGTTTGCCTTTGAGGATGCCGACTTCAAATTGCGCGGCTACAGGGCCCACGAAAAGATTGCTGCCCCCATCGCGGTCTGAGGCGCTAAACCTCATCCCATGACTGCCATCCTCACCGCCGGCCCCATCGCACGCGCCGCCAATGGCGTCATCGGTCGCAGCGGTGCCCTGCCCTGGCGGCTGAAATCTGACCTGGTCAACTTCCGCAAGCTGACCCTGGGCAAGCCGGTGATCATGGGTCGCAAGACCTGGGAGAGCCTGCCCAAGGCCCCCCTGGCCGGACGCACCAATATCGTTCTGTCGCGGGACGGCTCCTTCGAGCCCAAGGGTGCGGTGGTCTGCGAGGAATTCTCCGAGGCCCTCTCCATCGCCCGCGAACAGGCCGAGGAAGACGGCCAGGAGGAGTTCTGTGTCATCGGCGGTGCCTCGCTCTTTGCCCTGGCTCTGGGTCGGGCGCGGCGGATCTACCTCACCGAGGTCCATGCGCAGGTGGTGGGCGACGTGGTCCTGGAGGGCTTTGACGAGGGCCAATGGCGCGAGGTCGCCAGCCAGACCTATCCGGCCAGCGAGGACGATGAATTTGCCTTCACGACTCGGGTGCTTGAGCGCCGCTGACGTCGCCGTTCCATTCCACAGGCTCGGCCATTGCGGCGTCCCAGTCAAAGGGTGAGGCCGCCGGAAATCTCGTCCCGGGTAGCCGTGTTTCCCGCGCGGCCCGCAAGCGTGCCGTCTCATAGGCATCCTGCATCAGGCCCTCGACCTGCGGCTTCAGGCTGGGATTGTCCCGCAGCACGCGCTGAGTGTCGCCCCGCTGCTCGGCCACGGCCAGGCCCAGCTTCTCGACCGCCGCTGCGGCTGATAGCGCCACTTCAGCAGGTGGGTCAGGAGAATGACAAGATGACTGCGAAGCTCGTTACGCTCCTGGCGCGCCATGCTCTCCACTTCCTCAAGCAGGTTTTCCCAGTCAATCTCATTGACGCTGCGCCGGCGAAGCGCGTCAGCCTGATCCTGGGTCCAGGCGAAAAAATCGAGGGCATAGAGTTTCGTCACGGGGCTGGCCTCACGTCGGGCAACCCCGCCATAGTGTCAGAAAGTCATAGGGAGTGAAACTTATGGACATGCAACTGATCGCCGAGGGCTTCGCGTTTCCCGAAGGCCCTATCGCCATGGTCGACGGCTCGGTGATCCTGACGGAAATCAAAGGCCAGCGCCTAACGCGGGTCAGCCCCGATGGCGTCAAGACCACCGTGGTTCAGACCGGCGGCGGCCCCAATGGTGCGGCGATCGGTCCGGATGGCGCGATCTATATCACCAACAACGGCGGCTCCTTTGAGTGGCTGGACAACGGGGGCATGACCATCCCCGGCCCCACCCCGGCCAGCCATGCCGGTGGCATGATCCAGCGGTTTGATCTGGTCACCGGCAAGCTCACCACGCTCTATGACGCCTGCGACGGTCGCCGGCTGATCGGGCCCAACGACATCGTCTTCGACAAGGCCGGCGGCTTCTGGTTCTCCGACCACGGCTCTTCGACCCCAGAGGGCCGCAAGCACGGGGCGGTCTACTATGCCAAGATCGACGGCAGCCATATCAGCCGCCAGCGCGACCACCTGATCTCCCCCAATGGGATCGGACTCTCGCCCAAGGAGGATGTCGTTTACCTGGCCGACACCCAGCTCGGGCGCCTGTGGGCCTTTGATGTGGAACAGCCAGGCGTGCTGTCACCGCCGGCGGGCTTTGCGCCGGGCCGGGTGATCGCCAACATGCCGGGCTACCAACTGTTCGACAGCCTGGCCGTGGAGGCGTCCGGCAAGGTCTGTGTCGCCACCATCATCAATGGCGGGATCACCATCATTGATCCCGATGGCACCTTCGAGCACGCGGCCTTCCCCGATCTGATCGTGACCAATATCTGCTTTGGCGGGGCCGACATGCGCGACGCCTGGGTGACCTGTTCGGCCACCGGCAAGCTGTTCAAGGCCCGCTGGCCGCGCCCCGGCCTGAAGCTCAACTTCAACGCCTGAGACCAGAGACGTCGAGCCTGGCACCATCCGCCAGGCTCGATCAGGCTCTTAGTACAGCACCCGCATCGCTGCGGCCTCGAAGTCCTTCAGTTCGTCCTCGCGCCCGTCCTTGATCTTCAGCACCCACTCGGGGTCCTGCAGCAGGGCGCGGCCGACGGCCACCAGGTCGAAATCGCCGCGTTCCATGCGCCGTACCAGTTCGTCCAGGGACGCCGGCTTGGAGCCTTCGCCGCCATAGGAGGCGATGAACTCGCCCGAGAGACCCACCGAGCCGACGCTGATGGTGGGAACCCCGGTCAGCTTCTTGGCCCAGCCGGCGAAATTGAGGTCCGAACCCTCGAACTCCGGTTCCCAGATGCGGCGTTGCGTGCAGTGCAGGATGTCAGCGCCGGCATCGGTCAGGGCCGTTAGCCAGGCCTCCATGGCCTTGGGGTCCTGAGCCATCTTCACCGTATAGTCCTGCTGCTTCCACTGGCTGATCCGGATGATCACCGGATAGTCGGGGCCGACGGCCTTACGGACTTCCTTCAGGATGTCGGCGGCAAACCGCGCCCGACCCGGCAGGTTCTTGGAGCCATAGGCGTCTTCCCGCACATTGGTGCCGTCCCAGAAGAACTGGTCGATCAGATAGCCATGGGCCCCGTGCAGTTCGACGGACTCAAAACCCAGGGCCTTGGCATGGGCCGCAGCCTCAGCAAAGGCGCGGATGGCGTCGGCGACGTCTTCCTCGCTCATGCCTTCACCAAACTGCTTCTCCGGCCGCGACAGACCTGAGGGGCTGTCATAGGGGCCCTTGGGGGTGAACTCCGGGTCGCGGGCCCGGACGGCCCCCACATGCCAAAGCTGGGGAGCCATGACGCCGCCGGCGGCGTGGACGGCATCAATCACCCGCTTCCAGCCGGCCAGGGCGGTCTCACCGTGGAAACGCGGGACCTTCTGGTCATTGACAGAAATGGGGCGATCAACCCCGGTGCCCTCGGAAATGATCAGGCCCACCTGCGCGGCCGCGCGGCGCTGATAATAGGCCACCACCTCGTCGGTCACGACACCGCCGGGCGAGAACGACCGCGTCATCGGGGCCATGACAATGCGGTTCTTCAGGTGCAAACCCTTGAAATCAAAGGATTTGAAAAGGGCATCGACGGCCATGGGCGCTCCAGGTCAAACGAGTGTTCGAAAACCCGATCCTAAACCATGGTCGCAGGCGTGCGTCTGTAGAGAATTTCTGGCCAAGCCCCGCCCTCCCCTAAGGTCCCGCTTGGCCTCTTGCCTTGCGGCGCGGCCTCAAGCATTCTCTTCTGAACAGTGATTAGATAGCCGAGCGGTTCGGCGTCTGCAGAGGGAAATGCCATGAGCGACGGCGCCGTTGATCTGAAAGCTGAGGCCCGCGCCCGCGCCTATGCCGTGCCCCTGGCCGATCTGAACATCACCGATGTCGAGATCTGGCGTGGTGACAATATGTGGCCCTACTTCGAGCGCCTGCGCAACGAGGACCCGGTCCATTACCACCCCGAGGGCCAGCACGAGGACGGCGCCTTCTGGTCGGTCACCCGCTACAACGACATCATGGCGGTCGACACCAACCAC
>JANPAO010000640.1:0-1917 GCA_031429955.1 Phenylobacterium sp.
CGACTTGCTGGGTGAGAAAGACTCCGCCCGGCTTGAGGATGCGCCCTACCTCCGAGGCTCTAAAACCGCCATGGCGATTGATCACCAGATCAAAGGTCTCGCGCTCAAAGGGCATGCCGGAAGCCGTGTTGGCCTCAAACACCGGCACACCGAGCGGGGCCAACCGCCGTCGTGCTACGGCGACATTGGGCGCGAACCCTTCCACTGCGGTGGCCCGCCCAGGAAAGGGTGCCAGGGACGAGAATATCTCACCCCCGCCGGTCGCCATGTCGAGGATGTCCTGCGCGCCGACCACCGCCGCCCGCGCCAAGGCCAGATAGTCCCACGGCGGCGCGGCCTCGGTCATGCGACCCGCAAGATAGGAAAAGTCCCACCCCTCAAACGGTGCCGCCGCATCGCGGCGCCATTGGTCCAGAAGCGCGCCCTTGGTCATTGGCTGGTCGTTCCCTGAATGGCAGCGACGGACAAAGCCCGATCCTAAGCTACCCCGTAGGCTCCCCGCTCCAGGGCCCGGAACAGGTCCAGCACGGTCGGGTCGGCGAAGGGCAGGAGTTGGGTCATCAGCACCCCGCCGAGACCCGCTGCCGGATCAGCCCAATAGTAGGTATTGGCCAGGCCCGCCCAGGCCAAGGCTCCAGCACCGCGCCCGTCGCCGGTCGGCTGCGGCGTCACCATGGTCGCCAGGCCGTGTCCGACGCCCATGTCGGGATAGGGGTCGAAGTCGTTGCTGAGGGCCGCAATGGTCGAGTCGATAAAGCCAGCCCGATGTGGCCCACTCTGACTCTGAGACAGGCCCGCCAGGGTCGAAGCCGAGATCACCCCCTGGCCGTCGCCACTCATCAACATCCGCAGGAACCGGCCGTAGTCGCGGGCCGTGCTGTAGAGCCCGCCGCCACCCGACAGCACCTCGGCCTCCGCCTGGGGGGCCAGGGGTGTGGGGATCAGGCTGCCGTCGGGACTGCGCACATGGACGCTGGCCTTGCGCGCCATCTGGGCCGGGGTCAGTCGAAAGCCGGTGTCGGTCATGCCCAGCGGGCCAAACAGGGCTTCCGACAGATAGGCATCCAGCCGCTGGCCGCTGGCCGCCTCGATGGCAAGGCCCGCCCAGTCGATGCCGATGCCGTAGATGAAGCCCTGACCGGGGTCGAACATCAGGGGCTGGCGATGCGCCGCCCGGGTTCCGGAATTGGGGTCCAGCACCCCTGGGATCTGCGAATAGGCCAGGAACTTGGGATCGGTGAAAGAATAGGCGAACCCTGAGGTGTGGCTCAGAAGCTGGCGAAGGGTGACGTAACCCTTGGCCGGCCGCAGGTGCGGCTTGCCGTCCACCACACCGTCCAGAACTTCAAGGTTCTTGAGGTCCGGCAAGAGGTCGCCCAGGTCGGCGTCCAGGCTAAGCTTGCCCTGCTCCACCAACCGCAGCGCGCCGACAGAGACCACCGCCTTGGTCATCGAGGCGATCCAGAACAGGGTCCCAGCATCCATGCTGGCAGGCTGACCGGCCGCTCGAACGCCGGCCACGTGTTCGTAGGTCGCCCCCTGACGGTCGGTGATCAGGGCCACGGCACCGGCGATCTTGCCGCCTGCCACCGCCTCTGAGAGAGCCCCTTCAAATGCTTTTAGATTCAAAGCCCTAGAACCATCTTTGCCATGATATTGTGCTGGATCTCGTTGGACCCCGCATAGATCGAGGTCTTGCGGTAGTTGAAGTACATCGGCGCCACCGTGGCCGCATACTCAGGCCCAGCGCGGGGCACGTTGGTCTCGCCGCGGATCTCGGCCCAGGTGTCGCGGACGAAAGGCTGGCTGTAGATACCGGCGGCCTCCAGGGCCAGTTCGGTGATCGCCTGCTGGGCCTGAGACCCCTCCAGCTTCAGCATGGATGACGCCGCCCCGAGGGCCTCGCCTGTGGTCCGA
>JANPAO010000641.1:0-8028 GCA_031429955.1 Phenylobacterium sp.
GGGCGGCGATCAGGGCCTCATCCAGTTGGACCAGGGTCTGGCCGGCCCGGACATACTGCCCAGCATCCGCCAGGACCCGGGCGACCCGATAGCCCGAAACCTCCGGCAGGACCGAGGCCTCTTCGCGCGGCATCAGGACCCCAGAGGCGGTCAGCGACCCGATGATGGCGCGGGGCTCCACCGCCACCACACGCACGGCCCGGGCGCGCTGGGCATCAGATTCCTTGACCGGCGGCTTCTTGCCGCAGGCCGCAACCGACAGGGCTATCGCAAGGACAGCGGCATAGAGAATGGGGGATCGCGTCACGGCTGGCGTGCCTCTTGGTTGGTCTGCGTCTTGGGGGCGGGCCAGCCGCCTCCCAGGGCCTTATAGGTCTGGACGGTGCGGCGCAGGGCCTGGACCTGGGCGCTGGTCAGGGCCGAGCGGGTCGAGCGCCAGGACTGTTCGGCCCCCAGCGCACTCTGGAGATCCTCAAGCCCGGCTCCATAGCGAATGCGGCTGGCCTCAAAGGCCCGCGCCGCGCGATGCTCACCATCGGTCAGCAAGGCGACCCGGTGGCGATCAGCCTCCAGGCGGGTCAGGGCGCTGTCGGCCTCGCCATAGGCGGTCTGCACCGCCTTCTCATAGGCGATGACAGCCTGCTCGCTTCGAGCGCCCTGAACCTTGAGGTCCTGCATCAGCCGGGGGATGGCCAGGATCGGCTGAGTCAGCCCCGCGCCGATGGACCAGTTGCGGCTCGCCGACTCAAAGCCGGGCTGCTCGCTGCGCGACAGCCCCACACCAGGGGTCAGGGTAAAGGTGGGGAAGAAGGCCAGCCGGGCATAGGTCAGTCGCCCGGCGGCGGAGCGCAGGCCAGCCTCGGCCTGGAGGACATCGGGTCGCCGGGCCAGCAACTCTCCGGGCACCGTGGCCGGGACCAGCGGGACCGCGCTCAGGCTTGTCGGAGTCGGCAGGCTGGCCAAGGGATCGGTGCCTCGCCCCGCCAGGACCAGCAGGGTGCGGCGGGTGGCTTTCAATTCGGCCTCTAGCCCGGCCGCCTGACCCTGGGCCTGGGCCAGGTCGCCAGCCACCCGGTCGGCATCGGCTGACGACCCCAGACCTCGGTCGGCCTTGGTGGTGGCCACCCGTTGCAGGGTGCCCTGGATGCGCGCGGTCTCCCGGGCATCTTCCAGTTGGATCGCCTGGCCCTGGGCCAAGAAATAGGTGTCGGCGATATTGGCCGCCAAGCTGGCCCTCGCGCCCTGATAGCTGGCCTCCGCGGCATTGGTGTCGCCGCGGGCGGCCTTGGCTACGGCGAAGATCCGGCCAAACAGGTCCATCTCCCAGCTCACATTGAAACTGGCGCTGGAGGCGGTGCTTTCCCCGCTATTGGAGAAGCCCGGAATGTTGATGACAGTCCCAGAGGTCTGGGTGGTGTGCGTCTCGCGGGTGGAACCGGTCGCGGCCCCCTGCGGCAGGAAGGCGATCAGGGCGTTGGACGAGGTGGCCCGGGCCTCAGTCAGGCGGGCCGCAGCGCTCCGGGCATCGGGGGCGGTGACCAGGGCCTGGTCAATCAGGTCGGTCAGCACCGGGTCCTGAAACTGCGTCCACCAGCGATCCAGAACCGCCACCTCGACGCCACCAGCCTGGCTGGCCTCAAAGGCGACTGGCAAGGGGGCATCGGGGCGGCGCGCGGCGGCGCAGGCGCTCAGGCTCAGGCAGGCCAGTCCGGCGACAAGCGTGGCGGGTCTTATCATCTCTATCGTTCTCAGACCGCGAATCGCCGCCGAGGATATCGGCTTTGGGGAGGCGCGACGCGGTTCACTCGCATCGGGTTGAACATATCTAGGTCCTCCTGGGATTGCAGCGCCGATACAATGGGTCGGTGACGCCCATATGATGCGCAGGGGCCACACTGCACGCGCATAACTTCATTCAATGTTGAACGACTTTGGGTTCGGGTTCGGTAAGGCAATTTCCCGAGGATCGGCCCCTGGCGAAGCCCTTCGCACCCGGATAGGGTCGGGACAAATCAGGTCAATCCTTGGGTACATCCATGACGAACATTCTTTTGGGCGGCGCTGGCCTCTTGGCGGCTCTGTCGCTCTGTGCGCCCGCCAACGCTGCGGGGATCGACCCCGCTAAGATCGCCGATCACGTCAAGATCCTGGCCTCGGATGCCTTCGAGGGCCGTGGCCCGGCAACGCCGGGCGAGGTCAAGACAGTTAAATACATGACCGACCAGTTTAAGGCCGTGGGGTTGTCACCCGGCGGGGACCTGAAGAACGGCCAGCGGGCCTGGACCCAGGATGTGCCGCTCGCCCGCTTCGAGACCAAGGGCCCGGTGGCGGTCAGTGTCACAGCCGGCGGCAAGACCCAGACCTGGGCCCAGGGCGACCAGATTTCCATCCGCGCGGCCCAGACCGGCATTGATCGCCTCACCATCAAGGACGCCCCAGTGGTCTTCATCGGCTACGGGGTCAAGGCGCCCGAGCGCAACTGGGATGACTACAAGGGCGTCGATCTGAAGGGCAAGGTAGCCCTGGTGTTGATCAATGATCCCGACTTCGAGACCGGGGCTGGCGATTTCGGCGGCAAGGCCATGACCTATTACGGGCGCTGGACCTACAAGTATGAGGAAGCCGCACGTCGCGGGGCTATTGGCTTCCTGGTGGTGCACGAAACCGACCCAGCCTCCTATGGCTGGGCGACGGTGAAGAACTCCAACACCAATGTGATCTTCGACATCATCCGCGCCAACCCCAGCGCGGCCCATGCTCCCTTGGAAGGTTGGATCCAGCGTGACAGCACCGTGGCCCTGATGGCTGCCGCCGGTCTGGATTTTGAGGCTCTGAAGAAACAGGCCCAGACCCGTGACTTCAAGCCCGTCGCCCTCAACGGGGTCACCTTCTCCACCGACTATGGGATCGACGTTCAGAAGATCATTTCCAAGAACGTCGTCGGCCTGCTGCCGGGCACCGATCACCCCGATGAGACCGTCATCTATACCGCCCACTGGGATCACCTTGGCGTTGGCCTGCCGGATGCCAAGGGCGACACCATCTATAACGGCGCGGTGGACAATGCGTCCGGCAGCGCTGTCCTGATCGAGGTGGCCCGCGCTGCCGCAGCCCAACCCCGCCCCAAGCGCTCCATGGTCTTCCTCTCGGTCACCGCTGAGGAAAAAGGTCTGCTGGGCTCAGAATACTATGCCGCCAACCCGCTCTATCCCCTGGCCACCACCGTGGCCAACATCAACATGGACGGCGCTTCCATCGCTGGGCCGTCGCGGGACTTCACCACCTCGGGCGACGCCCCCCTGACCCTGCAGGATGACCTGATCGCCATCGCCAAGACCCGGGGCATGACCTACAGCCCAGACCCGCGCCCCGGTGCCGGCAGCTTCTTCCGCTCCGACCACTTCCCCTTCGCCAAGCGTGGCGTTCCGGCCCTTTCCTTCGGTGGCGGCCAGGACCTGGTGACGGGCGGCAAGGCCCGGGGTGAGGCGCTGCAAAAGGCCTATACCGCCGATAAGTATCACCAGCCGGCGGACGAATACTCTGCCGACTGGGACCTGACGGGAGCGGCCAGCAATGCCGAGATGTTGCTGGAGCTGGGGACCGCCCTGGCCAATGGCCGGGCCTGGCCGAGCTGGAAGGCCGGGTCAGAGTTTAAGGGCGAGCGCGACAAGACCTCAGCGGCGCGCAACTAGGAGAGCCACCGCATGGCCCAGGCGGGCATCATCCGGTCGGGTATCGGGGGCTGGACCTTCGAACCCTGGCGCGGCGTCTTCTATCCGGAGGGCCTGCGCCAGGCCGACGAGTTGGCCTATGCCAGCCGCCACCTCACCACCATCGAGATCAACGGCACCTACTATTCCTCCCAGAAGCCTGAAACCTTCGCCAAGTGGGCGGCGGCCGTGCCTGACGGTTTTGTCTTCTCCCTGAAGGCATCGCGGTTCTGCACCAACCGCAAGATCCTGGCCCAGTCAGGCGAGTCGATCGGCAAGTTCCTGGGGCAGGGGATCGTCGAGCTGGGGGATAGGCTGGGGCCGATCCTCTGGCAGTTCATGCCCACCAAGGCCTTCGACCCCGCTGACTTCGAAGCCTTCCTGAACCTGCTGCCCAAGACCCAGGGCGGATTGGTCCTGCGCCACGTGGTGGAGGTGCGCCATGTCAGCTTCGTAGACCCGACCTTTGTCGCCCTCTGCCGCAACCACGGGATTGCCATCAGCGTCTCCGAGAGCCACCGCTACCCGATGATTGCCGATGTCACGGCCGACTTTGTCTATGCTCGGCTCATGCAAGGCTCCGATGAGATCGAGACCGGCTATCCTCCGCCGGCTCTGGACCTCTGGGCCCAGCGACTTGGCCACTATGCCCAGGGACAGTGCCCCGACGACTTGCCCGCCCTCGACCGGACCGCGCCAGCGCCCCAACCCTTGGAGGTGTTCAGCTACGTCATCAGCGAGGGCAAGGTGCGGGCACCAGCCGCTGCCATGGCCCTGATCCGCCGGGTGAACCTATAGCCCACCGCCCCAGGCAGTCGGCCTAGGTTCCTGATCAAAAAAGAACACCCTCGACCGGAGGTCGAGGGCATGATGGCGCAAAAATTGAAAACCTTAGCTTGCAGCCTAGCCGCCGCCGGGGAAGCGCATCGGGACCTTCACGACCCCGGTCTTTGACCCGCGACCTGCGGCAACACCGCCCTGGCGCCTAAGCCCCAGGCCGAGGAAGAGGGTTGGGAGGAGTTCTGATCTGCAACCAACCGGCCGAACGGTTTTCGTTTGACCGACCCCGCGTCAGGGGGGAATCGACTGATCGCCAAGCACTTGGAGGATCATGATCGTGGCGCAACTGACCCTGGACGACCTGATGTACCGCCCTGGCCTGATGACGGGCGAGCGGATCCTGATCACCGGCGGCGGCACCGGTCTTGGCAAGGTGATGGCCGAGGCCTGCCTGCTGCTGGGGGCCGAGGTCTATATCTGCGGTCGGCGCGGCGGGGTGGTACAAGCCGCCGCCCAGGAACTGATGGCGACGCACGGCGGCAAGGTGGTGGGTCTGGCCTGCGACATCCGGGTTCCTGAGGCCATTGCCGAGATGATGGACACCATCTGGTCCGACGGCGGGGCCTTGACCGGCCTGGTCAACAACGCCGCCGGCAACTTCATCAGCCGCACCCAGGACCTGTCGCCCCGCGGCTTCGACGCCATTGCCAACATCGTCTTCCGGGGCTCTTTCTTCGTCACCCTGGAGGCCGGGAAGCGCTGGATCGCCGAGGGCAAGAAGGCCTCGGTGGTCTCCATCCTCACCACCTGGATTTGGAACGGTGGGCCCTTCACCGTCCCCTCAGCCATGTCCAAGGCAGGGCTCGCCACCATGAGCCAGTCCCTGGCCGTCGAGTGGGGGTCCTACGGGATCCGCTTCAACAACATCGCCCCGGGTGCCTTCCCCACCGAGGGCATGAGTGCCCGGCTCAATCCCGGCGAAGCACGGGCTGCCGATCAGACCCTGCAGACCGGCAATCCCATGGGGCGGGTCGGCGAGATGCGGGAACTGGCCAATCTGGCGGTCTATCTGTTGCACCCGCTCTCGGCCTATGTGAACGGCCAGACCATCGCCATCGACGGGGCCGTCTGGCAGGCGTCGGGTGGAAATTTCTCGGGCCTGCGCGCCTGGGGCGACGATCAGTGGGCAGCAGCCAAGGACGCCATCCAGGCCGTCAATGCCAAGGATCGGGCGGCCCGCACGGCCTGACGGACATCATGGTTAACGGGGTGTTAAGGGCAGCGCGCGAGGATCGGTCATGCGCCGCGCCCCAGCCCTCTTCCTTGCGATCCTGGCCTTGGCCGGACCGGCCCAGGCGCAGAAGGGCCAGCTAAGGGTGGTCGCCCCCTCCGCCGTCCCGGCCCTTCGGGGAGCTCTGCCAGCCGACTCGCCCCTCACTGCGACGCCAAGCCTTCCCGCACCCCCCGTCAGCCTGGACCAAACCCAGGACTTCAATCCCCTGCGGTCTCTCAACGAGTCGCCGGTGGCGGGCGCAGCGGGCCAGTGTCGACTGTCCTGCGCTCAGTCCTACTACTTCTGCCTGGCGGGAGAGCTGAGCGACGACTGCCCCTCGACCTGGGGCCAATGCCGGGCCGCCTGTGATGCCCCTGGCGGTTGAGACCGTGTCAGGCACCGCGCAAACCCGGTTGGCGATCGTCCATCGCGGTGTCTAGTATGACACCCGTCACGTTTTGATTTCAGGTCTCGATGCCCCAAGTCGCCTATCTCCCCGTCGGCAAGCGTGAACAGACCAAGGTCCAGAACCGCCAGGCCATTCTCGACGCGGCGCGTGAGGTGTTTGGGGAGTTGGGCTATGAGACCTGCACCGTGCGCGACATCATCCGCCGCACCGGTCTCGCGGCAGGTACCTTCTACAACTATTACCGCTCGAAGGATGAGGTCTATGTCGCCCTCTCCGACGAGGGTGCGCGGCGCTTCACCCCCCTGCTGAAGGCCCAACGCGCTCAGTCAGCCGACTGGGAGAGCTTTGTCCGCGCCGCGATCGAGGCCTATTTCGGCTTCCTGGCCGACGAGCATAAGAGTTGGCTGGCCCGCCGCCCGGCCGACGAACCGATCCCCCACGTCCACGGTGAAACCCCGGAGATGGCGGCGGTGTTCAACGAGGTGCGCCAGGCCATTGTCGATGAGATCGCCCGCGGCGGGGCACCTGGCGCTGACCCTGACTATCTGGCTGCGGCCTGCATCGCCATTGCTCGCGAGGTCGGCGAGAAGATGGTGGCGCGGCGTCCCATCGACACCAAGGGGGCCGCCGACTTCGTGGTGGCCCTGATCCAGGGTGGCATTCGCGGCCTGCCAAAGACCGAGGCCTAGGATGGCCAGCGCCTCGACTCAGCGGCTGCTGATCCGCACCCTGCTTTCCCTGCCCGCCCCGATCCTGCGTCTTCTGGCCGGTGGCGGGGTGGTCTATCGCGGCGGCCGCACCCTGGATCCTCGCCTTCAGTTCCTGGCTGCCGGGGCCGCCCGGGGCCCTTCCATGACCACCCTGAGCCCTGTCGAGGCCCGCCGCGCCAGCAGTCAGGGGCTTGCCGCCGTCAGCGGCGGCTCCGAGCCCGGCGTCCGGACCGAGGCCGTGGCCATTCCCAGGGGGGCCGACAGCTTGGCGGCCCGGATCTACCGTCCAGCAATCCAGGACGCCTCGGCCCCGCTGATGATCTTTGCCCACTTCGGAGGCGGGGTGATCGGCGATCTGGAGACCTGCGACAGCTTCTGCGGCATCCTGGCCAAGGTCGCTCGCTGTGCGGTGCTGTCGGTCGACTACCGCCTGGCCCCCGAGCATCGCTTTCCTGCGGGTCTGGAGGACGTCCTGACCGCCTATCGCTGGGGCCGGGACAATGCCTCCCGATTTGGTGCCCCGACCGGACGTGCGGCCATTGGCGGGGATTCCATGGGTGGCAACTTTGCCGCCGTGGTGGCCCAGGAGATGAAACGAACCGGCGAGCCTCAGCCAGATCTCCAGCTCCTGATCTATCCCTGCACCGACGTGGCCAGCGAAACCGCCTCCATGGCCACCTATGCCGAGACCTACCCCTTGAGCCGCGCCGTCATGGACTGGTTCATGGGTCACTATATGGGTCCCGAAGACGATCCCGCCGACCCCCGCATCTCACCAATTCAGACCGACGATCTCTCGGGCCTGGCGCCGGCGGTGGTGGTGACAGCAGGCTTTGATCCCCTGAACGACCAAGGCGAGGCCTATGCCAAACGGCTGAAGGCGGCCAATGTACCCACCCTGTTCCGTTGCTATGACAGCCTGGCCCACGGCTTTACCGCCTTCACCGGCGCTGTGCCCTGCGCCGATGTGGCCTGCCGCGAGATCGCCGGCCTGGTTCGCGACGGCCTGGAAGGACGGATCACCTGATGCGCGCCCTGGTGGTGGAGGCCCTTGCAGCCGACTATGCCGGCTGCGTCCTGAAGGAGATCCCTGACCCGGCGCCCGGCCCCGGCGAGGTGCGGATCGCCGTGCGGGCGGCGGCTGTC
>JANPAO010000642.1:0-1939 GCA_031429955.1 Phenylobacterium sp.
AGGTGCGATCTGATGAAATCAGGTCGCCGCTCTCGGTGTTTGCTTGGTCGCGCGTTTGGTCCGAAAACCGGTTCCCACTTTTCGGAACGCGCTTCTAGGCCGCCGCCATCATCCGCTCAACCTCGGTGACAATCTCGCGCAGGTGGATCGGCTTGGACAGCACCTTGGCACCGGGCGGGGCGCTGTCGCCGGCGGCCAGGGCCACGGCGGCAAAGCCGGTGATGAACATGATTTTCAGGCCCGGATGCTTGGCCGCCGCCAACCGCGCCACCTCGATGCCGTCCATGCCGGGCATGACGATGTCGGTGAGCAGCAGGTCCCAGTTCTGGTCCAGGACCGCCGCAGCGGCCTCGCCATCGGCACACGCGGTGACATCATACCCCGCCCGCTCCAGGGCCCGGCTGAGAAAGCCGCGCAGGGAATCGTCGTCTTCGGCCAGCAGGATCTTATGCATTGGTCTTCCGAGCGGTGGGTCGCGGGGTCCACACCCTAGGCGCGGAGGTGTAAACTGGCGATGAACCCAGGGTCTAGCCGCCGGCAGATCGTTTGACCGCCCGGCACCCAGGCCCTCATATGCCGCGCCATGACCGCCCTGCCGCCCCTGGTCGCGACCGCGCCAACCTTTGACATTCAGCGCCCTGGCCCTGGGGCGATACCCGCCACACCGCTGGTCTTTGCCTCGCCGCACTCGGGTCGCATCTATCCCGCCGACATGATGGCCGCCACGACCCTGGATGCCCTGACGATCCGCCGGTCTGAGGATGCCTTTGTCGATGACCTGATCGCTGCCGCTCCCAGCCTGGGGGCCACGGTCATCAGCGCGCGCCTGGCGCGGGCCTATATCGACGTCAATCGCGAGCCCTATGAGCTCGACCCCACCATGTATGAAGGCGAGTTGCCGGAGTTTGCCCGGGGCCGCTCGGCCCGGGTGGCCGCAGGCCTGGGAGCCATTGCCCGCATTGTGGCCGAGGGCCAGGAGATCTATGGCCGCAAGCTCACCTTCGCCGAGGCCTGCGGGCGGATTGAGACGGCCCATACCCCCTATCACGCCGCCCTGAACCAACTGCTGGAGGCGGCCCGAGCGGCCCATGGGTTTGCGATCCTGGTGGACTGGCACTCCATGCCTGCGGCTGCAGCGCGGTCTGGCAGCGGGGCCTGTGACATGGTGCTGGGGGACCGGTTCGGGGCGGCCTGTGCGCCAGCCCTGAGCGCCTGTGTCGGCGGCGAGTTGGAGGCCATGGGCTACCGCGTTGCCCGCAATGCCCCCTATGCCGGGGGCTATACCACCGAGCACTATGGCCGCCCGGCCAAGGGCATCCATGCCCTGCAGATCGAGATCAGCCGGGGCCTCTATCTGGACGAGGCCCGCCTGGTGCCCACCGAGGGGTTTGCCAAGCTAAGGCGCGACATCCAACACCTGACCACCGTGCTGGCCGGTGCCGACTGGCGCGCGCTGAGGCGGCCCTGAGAGGCCAAGTAGACACATGGATAGATCCTCCCCCAGGCCCCAGGCCGATGTGGGGGAGGTGTCACGCGTCGAAAGACGCGTGACGGAGGGGGATCGCCGTAGGCGACACCTAGGGCCGCAAACAAGGGTGAAAGTCCCCCTCAGGCGCTACGCGCCAGCTCCCCCAGGGGTCTACCGAATGCACACAAGTGCATCGCTGAACTCGAGACGAAAAATCGATACCATCGCGTTGTAAATACAGGAGAAAGCGCCCTTCTCCCCCTGTGGGAGAAGGTGGCCCTGCGGAGCAGGGTCGGATGAGGGGTCGAATATCCCCTCCGTTTCGGCACCAAAACAGCCTTCATCGGGGGAGGCGCGACCCCTCAACCGTCAGCTTCGCTGCCACCTTCTCCCGCAAGGGGAGAAGGGAGGGCGGGATAAGTAACGGAAACGACAATGGTTTTTTGCCCAGTTCCCGCTGGCAGGCCAGCC
>JANPAO010000643.1:0-4840 GCA_031429955.1 Phenylobacterium sp.
CTGGCTTTTGGACTTATACCCATGATCCTTGCACTTCTGGCCTCCGCCGCCCTGGGCGCGAGCACGCCGACCGTCGCTCCCGCCTCTACCGAACGCGTCCCAGTCTCGGCACCGCTCAACAAGGGTGAACGCCGCATCACCTTGGTCTGCCGCACCGAGACCCCCACCGGCAGCCGCTTTGCTGCTCGCAGCTGTTATGACAAGGCCAACCTGGACCGCCAGGAAGAGCACTCGCAGCGCAATCTGAGCGAGATGCAGATGAAGTCGCCGCTCAACCAGTAGGTTCCCGGAACGCCTCGACGGCACCGCGCCTTTTGCTGTAGGCCTTGTGGACTGCGGGACGGGTGCGGAGCCGCACGCCTCCAGCGCGGGGACATGGCGGAACTGGTAGACGCGCCGGACTTAAAATCCGTTGGGCTTAGCCCGTCCGGGTTCGACCCCCGGTGTCCCTACCATCTGATTTCCGAACGACGATACCCAAGTTGTGGATCGTGGTCTGGCCTCGTTCGATGGTCTGTGTATTGATGCGCGGTCGCCTGCGGCCCGGGGCTTGCAGGCGGGATAGCTTGGGGGAGCTGTTCGTTACGAGATGAGACCGCTGTTTTATCATAACCCGGTGGCGCTGCACCCGTCTGCCCATGGCACAGCGGGGTTGGCGGAGGCGCTTGACTATGGGTTTGCGCGGAAGACCAACGCTATCCCCATCAGCCTGGCGGAGATCCCCCTGGCGGCGATCTCCTATCCCATCGCCTTTACGACCGAGGGCGGAGCCCGCCCTGTCGCGGTCGTGGGCTTGCGGACCGACGAGAACCTGTTTGTCGATGCCGAAGGGCGATGGCGTGACGGGGCCTATGTGCCAGCCTATGTGCGCCGTTACCCCTTTATCCTGGCTGAATACGAGGAGGGCGACGATGCCGGGATTCAGCTTTGCATCGAAGATCACCCGCAAATTCTGCTCAGTGGCGGTGGCCAGCCCTTGTTTGCCAATGGCGAACCTTCGCGTCTGGTGACCTCTGCCTTTGACTTCTGCAAGTCGATGCGGGCCGCTGACCTCGCCACAGCGCCCTTTGTCGAGGCCCTGTTGGCCTGCGGCGTGTTGGAGGGCCGTGCGGCCACCATCCAACTTCCCACCGGGGGTGATCTCAAGATGGCCGGCTTTGCCACGATCGACGAGGCCAAACTTCGCAGCCTTCCCGATGAGGCCTTCCTGCTGCTACGCCGCCAGGGCTGGATCGGGGCCATCTACGCCCAGATCCACTCGACCCTAAACTGGGGCCGGCTTGGCGATATGCTGGTGAGCAACGACAGGTAGGTGGGCCTGGTCCCCGTGCTTACGACGGCTCGGAGTTTCTGGACGACTGTCGAGCCAGGGCCGCAAAGGCCGCGCGAATTGTCTCATCGTCGACCTGTTGGCCGGTGAGGAACCGCTGGAAGGTGAGCCCCTCGATCAAGCTGTCGATGACCCGCACCAGCGTTTCGGGCGGCATCGGCAGGCCGGCTTCGTCAAAATGGGTGCGAAGCCAGGTGGCACCGGCCTCATACCCAGCCGCCACAGTGGCAACGAAGCGGGCACCAACCTCGGGGTGGCTGAGGGCATGGGCACGGAAGCTGAGGGCCCCTACGGCGGCAATGCGCCGTTCGGGTAGGGACGCGATGACCGCCTCGGCGGTGGCCGCCATCAGGTCGGAAAAGCTATCGCCGGGGGTAAATGCCGGACGGATCGGGGCCCACTGGCGCTCGGCCAGGGCCATGAACAGCTCCTCGCGGTTCTTGAAGTTTCCGTAGATCGCGCCGGTGGTCATACCTGCGCGCTCGGCGATTTGCTGCAGGGTCGTGCGGTCAAAGCCGTTGGCCCGAGTCAGTTCCAGGGCCACGTCCAGCAGCCGCGCCCGCGTCCGCTGCCGCTTGTCGCCCTTGGGGCGTCGGCGGGGCGACACGACGGGAGAGGCGGCAGGCGTCATGGATCCATCCTAAGGCGGTTGCATATTTTATAATATACCTATTTTATGATGCCTGACTCTTCAACTTGGTACGGGTAGATGGCGAGAAACGATCAGGTGGCGACCATGCTGCAGGGCCTGGTAGCCGACGGGGAAATCGCCGGTGCCGTGTCCTTGATCTGGCAGCATGGCACCCCGACGCAGGTTGCCGTGGCTGGCTGGCGCGACATTGAGGCCGGTCTGCCCATGACCCGTGACACGATCATGCGGATCGCCTCGATGTCCAAGCCGATCACCTCCATGGCGGCGTTGAAGCTGCACGATCAGGGGCTGTTTTCCCTGGAGGACCCGATCTCCCGCTGGGCACCGGAGTTCGCGCAGATGTCGGTGCTGCGCGATCCCGATGGCCCGCTGGAGGACACCGTCCCTGCCGAGCGAGAGGTCACCTTCCTGGATCTCCTGACCCACCGTGGGGGTTTCACCTATGGCGCGTTCCACACCGGCCCCTTCGCCCAGGCCTACGCCCAAGCCCTGGGTATGGATATCGACAGCCACCTGACACCTGAGGCCTGGGTGTCGGCGCTGGCCGGCCTGCCCTTGGTGGATCAGCCAGGGCACGGGTTCCACTATGGGGCGTCCACCGACCTCCTGGGGTTCCTGATCGCGCGGATCGCTGGAGTGGAGCTGGGGGAGTTGCTGGCGACCTTGATTTTCCGCCCTCTTGGGATGACCGACACCGGCTTCACTGTGCCCTTGGACAAGCGGCACCGCTGCGCGCGAATGTATGGGTTCGACGCCGACGGGCGACTGGAGGTGCGTCCCAGCCATCCGCCGGAGGCACCGGCCTTCCTGGCCGAGCGGCCGGAGGGGCTGACCTACGTGTCCGGCGGCGCTGGCCTGTGGTCCACGGCAGACGATTATCTGAAGTTTGCCAGGGCCTTTGTCAGCGACGGGGCGGTGGACGGGGTGCGCCTGCTGAAGATGGATACGCTGAGGCGGATGACCACCAACTTCCTGACCGAGCAGCAGGTGAAAGAGGCGGTGACCACAGGGCTGCCAACGTTCACCGGCCAGGGTTTTGGTCTGGGGGTGGCGGTGGTGACCGACCCGGAGAAGGCCACGGCGACGCGGTGCAAGGGCGGGGTTGGCACCGTTGGCTGGCCCGGTGCCTTTGGTGGCTGGTGGCAGGCCGATCCGACCGACGGCTCGGTTCTGATCTTCCTGGCCCAGAACGCCATGGACTTTGAGTTGCTGTCCAAGGGCATCGGGTTGGGGGTCTGGGCCGCCATCACTCAGTTCCACAGCCTGGCAACGCAGCCCGAGTCCTGACCCCTTAGGCTAGAACAGCCCCAGAGCCCGGAAGCTTGCCACGCCATCGCGCCCCACCACCAGGTGATCGTGGATGGCGATCTTGAGGGCGCGACCGGCCTCGACAATCTCACGGGTCATCTGGACGTCGGCCCCGGACGGGGTGGGGTCACCGCTGGGGTGGTTGTGCACCAGGATCAGGGCGCTGGCCGAAAGCTCTAGGGCCCGGCGCATGACCTCGCGGGGATAGACCGGGGCGTGATCGACGGTGCCGTGGTTCATCACCTCGTCGGCGATCAATTGGTTCTTCTTGTCCAGGAATAGAACGCGGAACTGCTCGCGCGGTTCATGGGCGAGTGCCGTGCGCACATAGGTTGAGAGCGCACTGGAGGAGGAAATCACCGGGCGTTTGGCCACAGTAGCCCTGCCCACCCTGAGCGTGGCCTCCTGCAGCAGCCTAAGGTCCAGGGCAGCCGTCTCGCCGATCCCGGCCACGGTGGTAAGGTCCGCCTGCCTGGCCCCCAGCACCCCGGCCAGGGACCCAAACCGCGCGATCAAGGCCTTGGCCACCGGCTTGACGTCGCCCCGCGGCAGGCTGCGAAACAGGTAGAGTTCCAGCAGCTCATAGTCGGGCAGGGCGGTCAGACCGCCGCTGCGGGCCCGGTCGCGTAGCCGGTCTCGATGACCCAGATAGTGGGGCGGTGGAGTCAGGGGAAGAAAGGCCCTTTCGCCCCAGGCCTCTTGAAGTTCGCCAGCCATGGACCTGCCCCGCGCTGCCTGCATGAGCTCATTGTTCCGCAATTGTTCTGGTTTTGCAAGGGGTCGTGTCGGCGCCTCCAGGCCTGATCGGGATGCGGTAACCACGCACGGTGAGGATTTGTTAGACTCCTCGGGATCAAGGTTGAGTCGTTCGTGGAGATCCCGACGATGGCCCGCCGAAAGATACGCGCCTCAGAGGCTGAGTGGCAGGCCTTGGAGATCCCGGCCATCCCCACCGATGCCTGGGTTTTGGCCCCCTCGCCGGTGCGGCTGGCCGACGGCGGGTTCGAGGCGGTGGAGAGCCCCGCCCGGGCGCTACAGGCCGATCTGGCCGCGAGTTGGGAAGCCCGCTCGAGCGACCGCTGGTCGCCCCGCCGCGCCCTTGCCGTGATGGTGGTGGGCAGTGTGGTGGCCTGGGCGATCCTGATCGCCACCGTGCGGGCGATTTTCTTTTAGCGGTAGCGTCAGGCGCTGATCACCGGCGGCTTGTACAGGCCCTGGGGCGATAGGGAAAAGACCTCATAGCCGGTCTCGGTCACCCCCACCGAATGCTCGCACTGAGCTGAGAGCGACTTGTCGCGGGTTACGGCGGTCCAGCCATCTGCCAGCACCTTCACCGCCGGCTTGCCTAGGTTGACCATGGGTTCGATGGTGAAGAACATGCCCGGTGCCAAGGTTTCGCCCGTGGCCTTGCGGCCAAAGTGCAGGATGTTTGGCGCGTCGTGGAACACCCGCCCCAGGCCGTGACCGCAGAAATCGCGCACCACCGAGCAGCGCTGGGCCTCCACATAGCTCTGGATCGCGTGGCCGATATCGCCCGTCCGGGCCCCCGG
>JANPAO010000644.1:0-2817 GCA_031429955.1 Phenylobacterium sp.
GGATTAGGGAAGCGCTGTGTCGCCGGAAAGAGGCGGGGCATGACTTTGCCAGGGGCAACGCCATGTAAGGTCAGCCGAACCACATTGCGGCATGGCGGTCAAGCCTTGGGCCGGTTTGCACAGGGCTTTGAATCCGGGTTAACGCACCTGGGTCTGTAAGACGGCGGCGAGGTATTCGGGGTTCCAGCTGGCGATTTTTCGGCGTCGCTTGATGCTGGTGATCTTTGGCGCTGGGGGTTTGTTGGTCTTGCGTCGAAGGCCTGATCGGGGAGGCCGCAGGGCTTCGTCAGCCTGTCGCACGAGGTTGATGGCGAGGTGGCGGACGACGGCCATGTTGCGGGCACCATGGCCCTTGCGCAGCCGCGACTGGTCTTCGGCGAAGACCACGTCGAGGGTCCAGTGTAGCTGGTTCTCGATCTGCCAATGGGCTCTGACCGCCTTGGCGAGGGCCTCGGCGGAGCCTGCTGCCGATGAGATGTAGTAACGGGTGTCGAAGCGGCAGCGGTCCTTCATCTGGGTCCGGCTCTCGACCTTGACGATGGCCGCTACGCCCGGCAGCCGAAGTTCGCCTGGGAAGCGGCGATCTCCCCCCAGCCAGTCGATCTCGCGCGCCACGGTAACGTCGCGTTGTTCGATGCGGCCATGACTTTTGTCCACATCGGTGAAGCCTTCCAGGCTCGCCGGGGACGCGTCCTTGAAGAAGGTCTCGATCTCGCGCCGCAGGGTCGGTTGGTTGGCCTTGACCGCCAGCAGATAGTCGGCCCCGGCATCCCTGACGGACTGGGCAATGGTCCCGTTGCAGGCGATGGCATCGATGCTGACGATGGCCCCCTTGAGCCCCCCGTCCCGGGCCAGCCGCTCCAGCAGCACCGGAATGGCGGTGAGCTCGTTGGATTTGTCACCGACGGCTTCTTGTCCGAGCACCAGGCCACCGGTGGTGGCGAAGGCCGAGACCAGGTGCAGCGCTGGCTGATCGAGGTTGCGGTCGTGACTGCGCCTCAGGGTCTTGCCGTCGATGGCCACCAACTCCGGCCGATCGGGCCAGCAGGCGCGCACCCAGTCGGAGAAACAGGCCGAAAACAGCGCCGGGTTCACACGGTTCATCATGATCGTCAGCCACCGTCCCGTCGGCACGCCGTGATGGAACGGCAGGAACCGCCTCAGGAACTCCAGGTGGTCTTCCCCCCAGTCGGCGATGGCGTCGTAATCGTCGCAGTCAGCGATCGTCCCGCACACCGCCAGCAGCAGCAGCTCGGCCAGCGGATAGGCGACGCGATGCGCGTCGCGCCCGTCTTCGATCACCGACAGATGCTCCAGAAGCACACGCAGGCGCGATCGATCTCCAAACTGTGGCGGGGACAGGTCCATGGCAGCGCTCCGAATCAGACCGCCCTATAGATTCATCCCAAGCCGCAACCCTCAATCCGCGTTAACTCGGCTTCGGAGCCCTGGCGCACGTCGCCTGGGATTTGCCATGAACCGCTCGGGCGTAGCAGAGTGGGCGGGGTGATTTGCGCCAAACCTAACTTCGAGGCGACCCAGCATGGTTGAATCAACGTTTGCGTCTGCCTCCCCCCACCCCCGGGGCGGGTCCTTGCGTCCGCCACACCTGGGGCTCACTCTCTCCGAGGGCCGGGGCTGGATGGAGTTGGCGGCGAGCCTGGCGGCACGGCCGGTGCTGATGCGCGCGCCCAGGGGTGACGGGCATCCGGTACTGGCCCTGCCAGGCTTTCTGGCCAGTGACCGGTCCACCCTGTTGCTGCGCAGGTATCTGGGCGAACTGGGCTATGACGCCAGGGCCTGGGGTCACGGCCAGAACCTTGGCCGGTTCTACAAGATGCGCGACCTGCTGAGCCGCCAGCTTGAGACCATCCATCGCCAGACCGGACGCAAGGTGTCCCTGGTGGGCTGGAGCCTGGGGGGCGTGTTTGCCCGCTACCTGGCCCTCACCCAGCCCGAAGCCGTGCGCAGTGTCGTGACCCTGGGGAGCCCCTTCGCCGCCGACATCCAGGCTACCAATGCCCGACGGCTCTACGAGGCCATGTCCCAGGAAGGTCCGCCCGATCCTGCCGACCTGACGGCTCTGGCCGGCGACCTGCCCGTGGCCAACAGCTCGATCTATACCAAGCTCGACGGCATCGTGAACTGGCGCACCTGCATCCCCAATCCGGCTGCCAATGCCGAGGCCATCGAGGTGCTCTTGGCCAGCCACGTCGGGATCGGGGTCAACCCCGCGGCCCTGTGGGCCCTGGCCGACCGCCTGGCCCAGCCGGAAGGGAGCTTTGCCCCCTTTGCCCGAAAGGGACCCTTTTCGCTGGCCTATGGACGATGAAGCTGGGTTAGCGCGGCGTTGACAAGCGCCGCGCGCGCGCAACAGTCTCGCAGACAGAGGTCTGCAAGCTCCGCAAGTGGGCTGCGTAGGGGGAGGCTGACTATGGGCGAGGCCGTCAAGCTGTCATCACTGGATGCGGCCTTCCTCTATATGGAAACGCCGGAGATGCCGATGCATGTCGGCTCTCTATCGTTGTTCCAACTGCCCAAGAGCTACAAGGGCGACTACTTCGAGGCCTTCAAGGCCCAAATCACCGACAGGCTCGATGCCGCCCCCATGCTTAAGCAGAAGCTGGCCCGCACGGTCCTGGACTTTGATCATCCCAGTTGGATCGAGGACGACCAGTTCGACATCAATCGGCAGATGTTCCGCGGCAGCCTGGCGGCTCCCAGCGACATGGCGACCCTGCGGCGGACCGTGGGGTGGATGCACGCCAAGCTTCTGAACCGCGCCCGCCCGCTTTGGGAATTCTATCTGTTTGAGAA
>JANPAO010000645.1:0-6154 GCA_031429955.1 Phenylobacterium sp.
GACTCCCGGTTCATTCGACGCTCCAAAGGTGTGACCGTTAATCTATAGACCGGGCTGGGGTGGTGCCGGAACCCGTCACGTTCCTTGACCCATTGATGCCTGCGTGCGACCCCGCCCGCAATTCCCGTTCAAGACTCACCGGAAGTTCCATGCCCGCATCCCTCCAGACCATGGCCGACGCCATCCGCGTCCTTTCCATGGACGCCGTCCACAAGGCCAAGTCCGGCCACCAAGGCATGCCCATGGGCATGGCCGATGTGGCCACGGTGCTCTGGACCAAGTTCCTGAAATATGACGCCGCCCGGCCGGACTGGGCTGATCGCGACCGGTTTGTGCTGTCGGCGGGCCATGGGTCGATGTTGATCTATTCGCTGCTGCACCTGAGCGGCGTCAAGGCCGTGACCATGGCCCAGATCGCCAACTTCCGTCAGTGGGGCTCCAACACTCCGGGTCACCCCGAGTATGGCCACACGCCGGGCGTAGAGACCACCACAGGCCCCCTGGGCCAGGGCATTGCCACCGCCGTGGGCATGGCCATGGCCGAGCGACACCTGGCCGCACGGTTCGGCGAGGACCTGGTGGACCACCGCACCTGGGTCATTGCCGGGGATGGGTGCCTGATGGAGGGCGTCAGCCACGAGGCGGCCTCCATCGCCGGGCGGTTTGGGCTGAACAAGCTGACGGTGCTGTTTGACGACAACAACACCACCATCGACGGCGAGGCCACGATCTCCGAGACCGGCGACCAGCTGGCCCGCTTCAAGGCCTATGGCTGGGCGGTGAAGGCGGTGGACGGCCACGACTTTGGCAAGATCGCCGCGGCCCTGCGCTGGGCCACCCGCCAGGACCGGCCGACCCTGATCGCCTGCAGGACCAAGATCTCCAAGGGCGCGGGCCCCAAGGAAGGCGACCCCCACAGCCACGGCTATACCCTGTTCGACGACGAGATCGCCGATGCCCGCCGGGCCATGGGCTGGGCCGAGGCCCCCTTCGTGGTGCCCGATGAGGTGCTCAAACCCTGGCGCGCCGCCGGCCGCAAGGGCAGCAAGGTCCGCAAGGCCTGGCAGTACAAGCTGGAGGCCTCAAGCCTGAAGGCCGAGTTCGAACGCGCCATCGCCGGTGACCTGCCGGCCCAAGCTTTCGAGCAGCTCGACGCCTATATGGCGCAAGCTGCGGTCTCCAAGCCCGCCGCCGCCACCCGCCAACACTCCGGCGCGGCCCTGGAACAACTGGCTCCCGCCATCGCCGAAATGGTCGGCGGCTCGGCCGACCTCACCGGGTCCAACAACACCTATGTGAAGGGTGCCAAGGCCTTTGACCGGCCCGACTATGCCGGCCGCTATGTCCACTATGGCGTGCGGGAACATGGCATGGCCGCGGCCATGAACGGCATGGCCCTGCACGGCGGGGTCATTCCCTTCTCCGGTACCTTCCTGGTCTTCTCCGACTACAGCCGCCCGGCGATCCGGCTGGGGGCCCTGATGGGCACCCGGGTGATCCATGTCATGACCCACGACTCCATCGGGGTCGGGGAGGACGGACCGACCCATCAGCCGGTGGAGCATGTCGGGGCCTTGCGGATGATCCCCAACCTCAATGTCTATCGCCCCGCCGACGCCATTGAGGCCGCTGAATGCTGGAAACTGGCCCTCTCCACCAAGACCACCCCCTCCGTCATGGCCCTGTCGCGTCAGAAGGTGCCTGCGATCCGCGACAGTGCCGCTGAGAACCTGTCGGCCAAGGGGGCCTATGAGCTGGTGGCCGCCAGCGGCCCGGCCCAGGTCAGCCTGTTTGCCTCCGGCACCGAGGTTTCGGTGGCGGTCGCCGCCCGCGCCCTGTTGGAAGCGCAGGGCATCACCACCCGCGTGGTCTCCACCCCCTGCTGGGAACTGTTCGACGCCCAGACCCCCGCCTACCAGGCCCTGGTGATCGGCACTGCGCCGGTGCGGATCGCCATCGAGGCCCAGGTTGGCTTTGGCTGGGAGCGGTTCATCGGCCAGGACGGGGTGTTTGTGGGTATGACCGGCTTTGGTGCCAGCGCCCCTGCCGAGCGGCTCTACAAGGAATTCGGGATCACGTCGGAGGCTGTGGCCGCGCAGGCCCGCGCCCGGCTTGCCCGCAATTCGGAGACCTGAGGTCGACATCCAGACACCAAACGGCCCGCACGGCTGGGGGGGAGAGGCCGTGCGGGCCGAGGAGAGACGCCTGAGTGTCGGCTGGCCAGAGCCCGCGATTCAGGGGGGCTGGGGGGGCTGTTCAGGATCCGGAACCTGCGGGGTCCGACCAACCGACAATCACCTTATCGGCCCCCCATCAGGCGAGGGCTGGGCGGGATTAAGGTCTTTTCACGGCGCAAGGTTACAGTTGGTTTAGATTGCGGCGCAGCGTGGCCTCCGCGCCACGGATAGGGACTGCGGCCTCAGCATTTGTCGATCCGTGGGGATTGGGTTTAACCTAGGCCCGCATGGCGTTCGATCCGTCCCACCAAGGCCCCACTGCCGCGAGCGTCTTCTTCGATCGCCGCGAATTTCAGGCCATCCTCAACCTCTATGGGCGGATGGTGGCGGCCGGTGAGTGGCGCGACTATGCCATCGATCCTCAGGTGGAGGCCTGTTCCTTCTCGGTGTTTCGCAAGGCCACCGAGGCCCCGCTCTATCGCATCGAGAAACGTCCGGCCCTAGCGCAGCGCCAGGGGGCCTGGTCGGTGATCGGCCAGGGCGGGGTGATCCTCAAACGCGGCCACGAGCTGGATCAGGTGCTGCGGGTTTTCGACAAGGGCCGCTTCAAGGTCGTCGACTGACTCAAACGAAAAACCCCGGCAGTTGCCCGCCGGGGTTCTGAGAGTCTGTTGGAGGCTGGGCCTTAGCGGCGGTTGCCGAGCAGGGCCAGCAGGAACTGGAACATGTTGATGAAGTCCAGATAGAGCTGGAGCGCGCCGAAATTGGTGGCGACGCTCATGGCCGACTGGTTTCCGCCCAGTTCGTAATAGGTCATCTTCAGGCGCTGAGTGTCGTAGGCCGTCAGGCCCGCGAAGATCAGCAGTCCGATCACATTGATCATCAGAGCCATGATCGAGCTCTGCAGGAAGATGTTGATCAGCATGGCGCCCACCAGGCCCCAGGCCCCCATGATCAGGAAGCTGCCGAACCCGTTGAGGTTCTTCTTGGTGGTGTAGCCCACCAGGGACAGAGCCCCGAAGGCCGTGGCCGTCAGCAGGAAGGTCGAGGCAATGGAGGCCCCGGTATAGCGCAGGACCAGAACCCCCATGGAGGCCCCGATCAGGCTGACGATGGTCCAATAGGTGATGCCGGCCATGCGGGGCGACACGTTCTTGGTGAAGGAGGTGAACAGGATCACCGCCAGGGGCGCGAAGGCCACCACCATGCCCAGGATCGAATAGCCCACGCGGCCATTGGCCTCGGTGAACATCAGATCGCGAACCGGCGCGAAGGAACCGGTGAGAAAGGCCAGGCCGGCCGAGGCCAGCAAGCCAACCGCCACCTTGTTGTAGACCCCGAGCATGAAGCTGCGAAGGCCCGCATCCACCGACATGTCGGCGCGATCGGTGGGGATCGTGCGGGCAGAGCCGTGGTTGAAGTCGCTCATCTGAGCAAAACCCTTTGTTTGGAACGCCCCGGATGGGCGCAGGTGGAGATATTGGCGCCCCTGTGCCAAAGCGCAAGCCGGGCCACGATTACGATTGCGTCAGAGGCCTTGCCTGACGCCGGTGCCGACTTAAGCTTTGCGCATGATCCGATTGTTTGCCGCCCTCGCCATTCCCCCCGACCTGGCTTCGGGGCTGTTGCCACGCCAGACCGGCCTGGCGGGTGCCAACTGGCGACCGATAGAGGCCTTCCACATCACCTTGAAGTTCCTGGGCGACGTGCGGGAGGACCTGGCCCGCGACCTTGATCTCGAACTGGCACAGCTCACGGGCGGCCCCCTGACGCTGGAACTCGAAGGGGTCGGGGCATTTGGCGAGGGGCCCGATCTCCATGCGGTCTGGGCCGGGGTGGCCGACAACCCAGACCTTCGCCGCCTGGCCAAGGCCTGTGAGGCCGCCGCGCGCCGGGTCGGCCTGGTGCCTGAGTCTCGCGCCTATCGCCCCCATGTCACCCTGGCCTATCTGCGCCGCCCCGACCCGACGGCGGTGGCCGACTGGCTGGCCGCCAACAGCCTGCTGCGCTCGCCGCCCTTCGAGGTCTCAAGCTTTGGTCTTTACTCAAGCTGGCGGACGGAGGCCGGCTCCCGCTACCGGCTGGAACAGGCCTATGCCTTGACGGCGTGATCCTTCAGGACACCCAGGGGCACCATGGCCAGGGTCTCCTCATGGGTCGCGGCCAGCACCAGTTGCGGAGCCGCCCCCGCCTCCAGGGCCTCCATCCAGCGCGGGGCACAGAGGCACCAGCGATCGCCAGGTTTCAGGCCCGGAAAGCCGTAGTCCGGGACCGGGGTGGAGAGGTCATTGCCCATGGCCTTGGAGAAGGCGAGGAAGTCTGCAGTCATCACCGCACACACCGTATGGATGCCGGTGTCCTGCGGCCCGGTTTCGCAGCAACCATTGCGGAAGAAACCCGTGACCGGATCCAGAGAGCAGCTTTCCAGCTCGCCCCCCAGCACGTTTCTTGCATCTTCATCGTATCGAATGATCATGGGATCATCCTAGCTCCAATGCTGGGCTGACTCCCAAGCAAATCAGAGTTCGCCTGTGATCCCCGACCCCGCCTTCGATTCGCCGGAAAGGCTCGCTACCTGGTCTCGTCCCGCCACGTCGCGCGGGGGTGCGAGGCCGATCTTGAAACGCGCGTGCTCAGCGATCTGTGGCTTGGCGGGACTGTTGCTGGCAGCCTCTCCTGCGGTCGCCCAGGAGGCCGATCCGATCGGTGCCCTGCTGGATAGCGCGCGCCCTGGACCGACCTCAGCGCCGCAGCAGGCGCCTCCCCTTCCCTATGTCTATGTGCAACCAACCTATAGCCCGCCAGCCTATGTGCCACCGGTCTATGTCCCGCCTGTCTACACCCCGCCGCCCCGCCGTCCGCAACTGACCGCGCCCGTCCATATCGACGAGATCGGCAAAACCCCGGAGGCCCCCCTCAGCATCACCGACCTCAACTATGAGGCGCGCCTGATGGCCTCCTTCAATTCCGCCCAGGGGATGCAGGGGCCGCTGGACGGAGCCTGGAGCCTCAGCGGTGCCGAAGGGGCGCTTTATGAACTGCAGATGGTGGACACCGGGTCGGGCGGCCTTGAGGGTGCCTGGCGTGACCCTCGCCGGCGGGGTGCCGTCGACGCCTCCGGCTTCATCGACAGCATCAGCCGGGTCGGTGGCCAGATGACCCTGCGCATCACCCCCCGGTTCGGCGCCGAGCCCACCCTGATCCTGCTCAGCGCTGCCCCCGACGGCACCTGGACCGGCGAACTCAACGAACGCGGCCAGCACCGCGCGGTGACGCTGAAACGGAATTAGCCGCCGTCCGACGTCAGAGGCGAGGTCGAGCACAGACCCGCGTTGGGGCGCGAGCTGCACCGTTACGACCTCAAAGTATCGAGATCCCCAGCGCCCGCCGGGCCGTCTCCAGACCATAGGCCAGGACGTCGGTCCCATAGGGCTCGGCCGTCCCGTGGCCCCAGACCGGTCCGGGCCAGGCGGGGTCGTCGCGGCGGCGGCCCACCACATGGACGTGCAGTTGCGGGGTGACATTGCCCAGGGCCCCCACATTGAGCTTGGCCACCGGCACCCCCAGCGCCTCGCCCAGCACCCGAACCGCCTGGCCCACCTGCACCACCTCTTCCATCAGCCGGGCGCGGTCCGCAGGACCCAAGTCTTCAATTTCCCGCAGGCGTTCGCCCATGGGAATCAGGACGATCCACGGATAACGCAGGTCGTCCTGCAGGCGCACCTGGCAAAGCATCAGGCTGCCAAGGGCGTGGGACGAGGTGAGAAAGGCCGGATCAATCGGGGTCATCGGCCCAGGATGAACAGGCTGTGGTCCTTCGGGCAAGCGCCTCGCCCACGTTGCGGCATTGCGGCAAGGCGGTGGATTGCGCTACGGGACGCCCAACCCCGTCGTCCGTATCAGCAATCGGAGCAGCCCATGACCACCAAGACCCCTATCCGCGTGGCGGTGACCGGCGCGGCCGGCAATATCGGCTA
>JANPAO010000646.1:0-3925 GCA_031429955.1 Phenylobacterium sp.
TTTCCGGCCGGCGCGGGGCGGTGGTCAAGCTAGCCTAGAGGACGAATTAGGGGTCGGCGGCCCGACATGGACCAGGGATTAATCGGCTCAGGCGCCGGATTCTGTCAGCAGCCGGGACAGCGCCTTGGGCGCCATGGCCACATAGCTCTGCCGCATCCAGCCCTTCAGGGTGTCCATCTCCGCCAGGATGTCGTCCTCAGGCCCAAAGTGCGCGATGGCCCACCTGTGCTGCCGATACCAGGGCGAGCCCTGCCGCACGAAGGGCAGGTCCTGGACCATCTCGTAGGAGATCGGCAGCTTGAAGGTGAGCGTCAGGGCGCCATGCCCCTGGGCCTTATCGCCCAGCACGGCGAAGCCCTTGCCCCGCACCCGCAGGTAACGGGTGTCGGCCCAGCCCGGCGCGAGATCGGTCTCCGGCAGGCTGAGGCCATAGGCGGTCAGCTCGGCTTCGGCCTGTTGGTGCGGCTTTGGCATGGCGGCGATGCTAGCACCGCCATGCCGCCTGAAAAGTCCTAGGCCGACACGCCCATGGTCATCGGCCGCAGGCCGAGGTCGGCCATGAGGGCCGCGTCCGTGTCCTTGTCCGGATTGGCCGTCGTGAGCAGGCGGCCGCCGATGAACATGGAATTGGCGCCGGCCAGGAAGCACAGGGCCTGCAACTCGCGGCTCATGTGCTCGCGGCCGGCCGAGAGCCGCACCACGGTCTTGGGGCAGAGGATGCGGGCCACGGCGATCATGCGGACGAACTCGATGCCGTCTACCGGGGTCGAATCCCCCAGCGGCGTGCCAGGGATCGGCATCAGGTCATTGATGGGCAGGCTGTCGGGATGGGCCGGCAGGGTGGCCAGCGCATGCAGCAGCCCGGCGCGGTCGCGGCGGGTCTCGCCCATGCCGACGATGCCGCCGCAGCAGGTGTTCATCCCCACCGAGCGCACCGCCTCCAGGGTGTCGAGGCGGTCCTGGTAGGTGCGGGTGGTGACCACCTTGTCGTAATAGTCGGGGCCGGTGTCGAGGTTGTGGTTGTAGTAGTCGAGGCCAGCGTCCTTCAGGGACTGGGCCTGATCGCGGGTTAGCATGCCAAGGGTGGCGCAGGTCTCCAGGCCCAGAGCCTTCACCCCTGAGATCATGGCGGCGAGTTTGGGGACATCGCGATCCTTCAGGTCGCGCCATGCCGCCCCCATGCAGAAGCGCTGGGCGCCGCCGGCCTTGGCCTCGGCGGCTGCGGCGATGACGGTGTCGGCTTCCAGCAGCTTGCTGGCCGTGGTGGCGGTCTTGAAGTGCTGGGACTGGCTGCAATAACCGCAGTTCTCGGGGCAGCCGCCGGTCTTGACGCTGAGGAGTTGGGAGAGCTGGACCTGCGTGGGATCAAACCAGGCCCGGTGAACCTGGGCGGCGCGGAAGACCAGGTCCATGAACGGTAGCTCGAACAGGGCCTCCACCTCTTCGTGCGACCAATCGTGGCGCGGTTGCGTTTCATCAAGGACGGGAAGGCAGGTGGGGGTCATGATGTGCACCTCTGATCTGAGCGCCCATTTTGAGTAGGCGAGGGAGGCGTGTAGCCCATGGGGGTCGATGAGATCGAGTTGAAGTTTCTGTGCGAGCCCAGCGACGTTGCCGCCCTGCTGGCGGCGGCCCCTGTGGGGGTGGCGGAAACCAAGCACCTGGTGGCGACCTATTTCGATACGCCGCAGGGGCATCTGCGGGAGGCCCATATCTCGCTGCGGCTGCGCGACAGCAGCGGCAAGCTCACCCAGACCCTGAAGCGCGGCGACGGCTTTGCCCGTGAGGAGCATGAGGCCCGGATCACCGGGGACGCGCTTGACCTGACTATGCCGGCCCTGAAGGCGGCGTTGAAACCCGCGCAACGTCGGGCCTTGATCCCCGTCTTCACCGTTTCGGTGGTGCGGCAGCAGCGGACCTTCGACTTTGGCGGGGCGAGGATTGAGCTGGCCCTGGACCAGGGTGAGATTGCCGCCGGTGACCTGCGCTCAGGTCTGTGCGAGCTGGAACTGGAGCTGAAGGCCGGCAATCCCGGGGCCTTGTTTGCCCTGGCCCGGGAGCTTTGCGCCACAGCGCCGCTCTATCTCTCGTTCGACGGCAAGGCCACCCAGGGCCAGGGTTTGCTGGCTGGCACCCGACGGGCACCCCGACACCACGACAAAGCTCCGCTTCGGCGGGGTGGGACGGCCGCCGAAGCGTTTCAGACCATCGCCCGCAACGCCCTGGTCCAGATCACTGCCAATGGCCTGGTGCTGCGGGAGGCGGACGGCGAGGCGGCTCTGCATCAATTGCGGGTGGCCCTGCGCCGCCTGCGCAGTGGGCTTGGGGTGTTTTCCACGGTGCTGGATGATCGCCGGCGACGCCACCTGGACTCCGAGCTGAAGTGGTTGTCGCGGGCCTGCAATGAGGCCCGCGACCTGGATGTCTTCCATCGCGAGAACCTCAACCTGGTGGGTGCGGACGCTCCGCTCACCCCCCAGGTCGAGGCCGCTCGGGCCCAGGCCCACGCCAAGGCCGCCAGTGCGGTGGCTTCGCGGCGGTTCCGCGACCTGGTGCTGGAAACCACCGCCTGGGTGGAGACCGGTGACTGGCGCGACCGGGTCAGCAAGGGCGGCGGCGGATCGGCGCGGGACTTTGCGGTCAAGGCCCTGGGCCGGCTATGGCGCAAGCACCTTAAGCGCGGGGCCGATCTGATGGGCATGGATGACGCGGGTCGTCACCGGGTGCGGATCGGACTCAAGCGGCTGCGCTATGCCGCGGAGGCCTTCGCACCTCTGTTTGCCGAGCCAGCCAGGGGTCGGTTCCTCAAGCGGGTCAAGGCCCTGCAGGATGTCCTGGGGCAGCTCAATGATGACGCCGTTGCCGCCGGCCTGGTGGCGCAGTTCGTCGCCGCTGACGCGCCGCCCGCCCGGGACCTGATGGCCCCGCGAGAGGCCCGGCGGCTCCCGACCCTGCGCGCGGCCAACAAGACGATGGACAGGTTGGCGGCGGCCAAGCCCTTCTGGTGAGGCCATTCATATAAGGATATCTTTATATGTTTGTTGCAGGCTTGGCGGTGCGCGGCTATAGAGCCGGCAATCGCCCTTCTGCCGACAGGATCTTCTGATGACCGACTATGTCGTGAAAGACATCACCCTTGCTGACTTCGGCCGCAAGGAGATCGAGATTGCCGAGACCGAGATGCCGGGCCTGATGGCCGTGCGCGCCGAGTTTGGCAAGGACCAGCCCCTGAAGGGTGCCCGCATTGCCGGCTCCCTGCACATGACTATCCAGACCGCCGTGCTGATCCAGACCCTGGAAGCCCTGGGGGCCGAGGTCCGCTGGGCCTCCTGCAACATCTTCTCCACCCAGGACCATGCCGCCGCTGCCATCGCCGCGGCCGGCACCCCGGTGTTTGCCACCAAGGGCGAGACCCTGATGGAATACTGGGACTACGCCCACCGCATCTTCGAGTGGCACGACGGCGGCTATCCCAACCTGATCCTCGACGACGGTGGCGATGCTACCCTGCTCTGCGTCCTTGGCCCCAAGGCCGAGAAGGACATCTCGGTGCTGGCCAACCCGCAGAACGAGGAGGAAGAGGCCCTCTATGCGGTGATGAAGCGCTACATCAAGGAAAAGCCCGGCTTCTATTCGGCCATCCGCGACGCCTGTAAGGGCGTGTCGGAGGAAACCACCACGGGGGTTCACCGCCTGTATCAGATGTCCGAGCGCGGCGAGCTGCCGTTCCCGGCCATCAACGTCAATGACAGCGTCACCAAGTCCAAGTTCGACAACCTCTATGGCTGCCGGGAAAGCCTGGTGGACGCCATCCGTCGCGGCACCGATGTCATGCTCTCGGGCAAGGTCGCCGTGGTGCTGGGCTATGGTGACGTGGGCAAGGGCTCGGCGGCTTCGCTGCGCAACGGCGGTGCCCGGGTCATCG
>JANPAO010000647.1:0-8029 GCA_031429955.1 Phenylobacterium sp.
TGCTGTTCGCAAACCTGGGCATTGCCGGATTTGTGCTGTTGGCCAGAGGCCACTGGCCGGCAGGACGCCCGCCCTGGGTCGAACTGGGTGGCGCGGTCCTGGCTCTGGCCTTGGCAGCTCAGGTTCGTCAGAACGGCATCATTCTGGCCCCGTTCGCGGCCCTGATCATTGGCTGGGTCGTTCGCCAGGAAGGCTGGCGTCGCAGCCTGGCCTGGGGTCTCGGGTCGTTGGGGGCAATCCTCCTGGCCTCGCTTCTCATCGGCGCGGTCTCCCAGCCGGCCGGGGCTGGACCCGACAGGGCCACCGGAGTCGGGGTCCGGATCCTCCAACACTACGACATCATCGGCGCGGCGGCCCACGACCCGGCGCTGCAACTCGGCGTCTTCAATGCGGCCGATCCCGAAGTTCAGGGGGTGATTCGCGCCCGGGGTGTCCCGCTCTATAGCCCCGTCCGTGTCGATCATCTGGGGGCTGACCCCGCCCTGTTGCCCGTGCTGTGGCGCCAGAGCGGTGATGTGGTGGGCAAGCAGTGGATGGACATCATCGTGCATCACCCCAAGGCCTATCTGGCCCACCGGCTGGAGACCTTTGGTTGGGTTCTGTTCACCCCGAAGATCGACAGTTGCCTGCCGCTGTTTGTCGGGGTCGATGGGCCACCTGACATGCTTAGGTCCTTGCAGATTGCTCCGGGCAGAGATGCGTCGGACGTGGCCATCTACAACTATGGAACCCGCTTTCTGGACGGGCCGCTCTATTCGCACCTCAGCTATGTTCTGATTGCGATCCTGGTGATTGCTGGGCTGATGCTGCGCCGGGACCGCGCCGATATTGTGCTGATCGGGATGCTGGTCTCAGCCTTCGCCGTTACAGCCAGCTTTTTCGTCATCTCCATCGCCTGTGACTATCGCTACCTCTACTTCCTGGACCTGGCGGCCCTGACGGGACTCCTCTACCTGGCCCTGGATCCACCCATTGCCCAGGCGCGTCGCCTGTTGAGGCGTTGAACATGCCTGTACCCCGCCTGTGGCTGTTGATCGCATTGGTGACCCTGAGCGCCTGCGATCAGCCTGCCCACCGAAGCCTGAAGCTGGCCCCCGTGCCCGTGCCTCTCCTGCCGGTGGACCTCCCTAAGGCACCTACCACCCGAGTGCAGCCGATCACCTGGAACCCAGGTGACGAGACCTTCCGCCTGGGTGATTCCCCGTTGAAGGCTGTAAAACTTTGGACCTTTGACGGCACAAGCGAGGGCTTTGTCTTGACCGGTGGCCTCACCAGCTTGGTGCGAAATTCCGGACTGCGCCTGACCAATCAGGTGCCAGATCCCGTCCTGCGCTCGGCCCGTGGCTTAGTTCTGAATGGCGCGCGAGGCTCGCTGGTGCTGGTGCGTCTGACCCGCACCCAGGCCAGCTCGGCCTGGGATGGTTCGCTGTACTACACCACCGCCGCGCACCCCGAGAGCCAGGCCTATTTTGCCAAGCCGGTCATGGGTGGAAACCCAGCCCCGAACGAGACCCTGATCCTGGTCTACGACATGTCCCATCCCATGGGCGGTGGCGACGACTGGGTCACCTCGACCATCGACCAGATCCGCATCGACACCGACGATTCAGCCGGCGGCAGCTTTGTAGTCCAGCAGATCGCCGTCACGGAGAACCCCGGCCGAGAGGCCCTTGGTCTTGCCCCTAAACCGTAGCTAACGCGTCCAGACGATCCGTGTAGCGCAGGCCTACCGCGCGGGCGCTAAAGTGGGTGTCGATGTGGCGGCGCGCGCGAACACCCAAGGCGTTGGCCTGGCTTGGATTGTCCAGCATCTGGACCATCAGTTCCAAGGCGTGGTCGAGCTTGGGGTCGGCCCAGACCTGGCCTTGCGGGAAGAGGTAGGCCTCGGCTGGAACCGGGATCAGGTCGTAGTCCACCAGCAGGCTGGTGTCGGGGGTCATGAAGTCGAGATTTCCCGAATAGCCGGTGGCCATCGCGACGCGAGCCAGGGCCATGGCCTCAGCTGGCCCCCGGCCAAAACCCTCTGAGCGATGCAGGGAGACAAAGGCATCGGCACACCGGATCAGATTCTTGTTTTCATTGTCGGAGAGCTCGCGGGTGACGCCCTGAGCCCGTCCGCCCAGGGCCTGGAGACGAGCCTCGAGGGCCTGGCGTGCCGGATGAACCTCAGGGCCACCCTTGTACTTAACGATGGCATGGAGCGGCGCGCCGGGACGCAGGGCGCAGAGGCGCTCGAACACCTCCAGCATCGCCAGGGGGTTCTTGCGCTCGGAGAAGGACGAGAAGTCGAATGAGAACAGCACCACGAAGGCGTGCTCGGGGATCCCAAAGGCCCGCCGACCCTGGAAGCTCGACAGGGTCAGGTCCACGGCCAGTGGCATGTGGATCACCGGCACCGTCACCTCTGGCCCGATCGCCTTGGCGATGAAGTCGGAGGGGGCCCAGACCTCATTGAACCGTTCGAGAATTCGGGCCCAGGGCTTGGGGTACTTCGCCAGTTCCCAGGCGGGATAGATGATGTTGTAGGCGCTCTCAAAGGCGGCCTTGGATCCCTTGGCCTCCAGGACACCCATGGCTTGATCCACCTCATCGGCATTGATGCAGAAAAGGTTGGTGCGGGGGCTTAGGGTTGGGACGGTGTGGGGACCATAGTCGCGCTCGAAGTCGGCGTCCTTGTTGCGGTCCATGCCATAGATGTCGATCAGCCCCGGCGAGGCCCCCGCCGCCCGAAAGGCGCGCCAGGCCGAACGGACATGCTCGGCCATGCCGATGGCCGAGAACGGATGGCCCACCAGAACGAGATCCCGGCTCATGACTTGCCTAGCAGGTCGGCGTCGGCGGCGTTCTTCACCGCCTCAAGCCAGCCGTGGCCGTAGCGTTGGTCGGGCTCCAGGTGAGCGCCTTCGGCCCATTCATTCCAGGCGTTGATGAAGACGATCCGCTCCTCGCCAAAGTTCTGGCGGCGGGTCTCGGCAAACTGGCTCTCCAGCCAGGCCTGGAAGGCTCCGGGGGAGGCGTGGTGGTAGGCCCAGCCATGGTCCTGGCGTCGCGCCGTATTGTCCCAGCCTGGCATGGCACCCCGAAACCGGGTGTGAGCCGGGGTCGGCTCGGCCATGGAACGCCGCACAAGCTGGCGATAGTCATTCACCCGGCCTTCGAAGCGGGCATTGTAGAGCGGCCCCGGCGGGTGGATCAGGGTGGCGGCCCCGGCGGGGGGAAACTCCACACTGGCGTCGAAGCCCAGGCTGGCAGGATCGGTGGCCCCGCCGGCCAACTCAAAGCTCTCCACGAAGGCCAGGTAGATGTCCCCGACCCCGTTCTTGGTGCACCAGTCGCGCCAATGGGCGGCCCAGAGCTTGGCGTCCGGCAGCAGGCCGGGGCGATAGAGCAGGACCAGGGGCTTGCCGTTGACGCGAATATAGTTGGGGCGTTTCAGGAACGGACCCATGGCCGCGATCAGGGCCTCCGCGTCGCCTTCCTCATAGGTCTGGGCCAGTAAAACGTCACCTGACTGACCATCCCAGGTGCGGGTCCAGTTCTCATTGGCCCAGCAGAGGCAGAAGGGAAAGTCGCCCGCGGCCCCGGTCAGGAGATGTTCCAGGGGCTTTTCCAGGACCCGGCGACCGCCGGAAAACCAGTAGAAATAGTGGCAGAAGCCGCCAATCCCGTAGCGGGCCGCCAGCTCCCCCTGCCGCTTCAAGGCCCCAGCCTCGGAAAGGTCGTAGAAACCCAGATCGGCCGGCAGGTGGGGTTGATAGTGGCCCCGATAGTTGGGCAAGGCCCGGGTGACATTGGTCCATTCGGTGAAGCCGGCACCCCACCAGCGGTCATTCTCCGGGATGGCGTGGAACTGGGGCAGGTGGAAGGCGATGGTGCGGACGGTGTTCAGGGCGTCCAGCTGCTCGCCCCAGCGTTGGACAAAGGTCTGCTGGTTCCGGGTCGCCAGCCGGATCTTATAGTCAGCGTCGATGGAGCTGGCGGTCACCGACAGGTGGTGGACGATCTCCGAGGTCGGCTCATAGATGACCTTCAACCCGCGCGCCCGTAGGCGGAAACAAAGGTCGGAGTCTTCACAATAGGCCGGGGCGAAGGCCAGATCGAAGCCACCAAGGTCTGCGAAGACCTCGCGCCGCACGGCCAGGCACGCGCCTGAGGCATAGTCCACCTCGCGCCGCACGTTCCAGCGGGGCAGGGCGGGATCTTCAAACAGGCCGATCATCTCGGCGGTGCCATCCACGGCGATCCGGGCACCCGCCTCCTGGAGCCGTCCGTCGGGAAACAGCATCTTGGGGGCCACGGCCCCGACGTCCGGCTTGCCCTGGAAGGGTGACAGCAGGGCGGCCAGCCAGTTTGGCCGCACCTGGACGTCATTGTTCAGGAATACCACGAATTCGCCCTTGGCCGTCTCAGCCGCCCGGTTGCAGGTGCGGATGAAGCCGAGGTTCTCGGCATTGGTCAGCAGGGTCAGGCCTGGAACCTTTGCCAGCAGCTCTATGGTCAGGTCGGTGGAGGCATCATCAATAAGGATGATCTCGGCCCGATCGAGTCCGCCCGCAGCCTGGAGTGACAACAGGCATTCCAGGGTGAACTTCAGGTTGTTGAAGGCTGGTATAATGATCGACGCCACGGGCTTACGCGGCTTGGTAAAGGTTAGGCCTGAGGCGGCGGCTTCCAAATCCTTCGGCGCCAACTTGATCAGCTTTAGCGGCTTGAGCTTGACGCCCTCGATGGCGCTGGCGGTCAGTCGTCGGCGTTCAGTGACCAGGTCGCGATAGGCTTGGGTGTCATAGAGGCCGGGATCGCGAGCCCGGCCGGCGCGCAGTTGCTCAAAGAGGCCGGCGTCCGAGCCGCCCGCGAGGATGTGTCCAGCCCCTGGATCGGGCTTGGGGGCTCGGCTTAGGATCCAGTGCTCGAGGGCTGTGACAAAGAGATCAGCCGCCTCTGGATGGGCCGCCAGATAGCCGATCTCGTCGAAGTCGGCGGCTGGCGAGAGGCCCTCAAAGGCCCCGGTCGACAGATAGTGCAGGATCGGATGGTCTGCCTGGTTCGCCGCCGGGGTCTGCGCCAGATAGAACGCCGAATCAAAGTGCGTGCTGGGGTCTCGTCGCTCCGTCCGGCCATGGGTCAGGAAGCCAGCCAGGGGTGTCGCCCCCAAGGCCGTGACTTCTCGATAGCGGTCGGCGTACCAGCCGGCGTCGAACAGGGGATGGGGATGGCGGCCTTCACCGGCCCCGCTGGTGACATAGTGCAGCAGAGGCGGCATGCCGCGCTCAGCCACGTCTGGGTTCTGTTGCAGGTACCAGTTGCCGGCGAACAGGGGGTGGGGATCATACCCCAGCCGCCACCCTTCGCGCAGATAGTGGACCAGTGGATTCTCCCCGGACCGGGCCACATCTTCCGCCTGTCCCACATAGTGGCGGGGATCAACCAGGGGGTGGGGGCCCAGGCCCTGGCGCGCGCCGCTAAAGACGAAATGCTGTAGGGCGGTCAGCCCGCTCGCGGCGATGGCCTGTGCGTGTTGAGCGCGGTAGCCCGCCTGATCAAACAGCGGATGAGGGTCGCGACCCTCCCGATCACCGGCCACCAGATAGTGAGCCAGGGGTGCCCACCGGGTGCCGGCCAGGTCTGCGCTTCGCTCCAGGTACCAGGTCTGGTCGAACAAGGCTCTTGGGTGAGCATTGGAGTCGGGGCCAGCGCGAACATAGGCGATCAATCCCCGTGTTGCTCCGGCCTCCCGGCCCAGGCCATTTGACAGGCCCTGGTCCCAGAGTCCCGAGCGGAGAATCAAGGCGGCCCGACCTGGCCATTTGCCCCGCGCCAGCACCCGCTCAAGGGCTTGTCGCTGGGGGCCCTGTGCGCGGTCTGGGTAGCGCCTTGCGGAGGCCTGCTGGAACTGCGCCCATCGGTCATCGACCAGAGTCTTGTGAGCCAAGTGCAGGGCCCGGCGCCGTGCCAGAAGCTCAAGGGCGACCTTGCTGGGGTCGGCCGCCTTGCGGGGGGGTCGCTTTGCCACCTTGGTCAGCCGTTCGCCAGAAGAGCGTCGATGTGACCGTTTATCGTCGAGAGCTCGCGCCGCATCTGCGACAGTTCAATCTCCAGATCGCGGGTCCGCAGGCGTTCGTGCTCCTGGACCTGCAGGGCCTTGTCGAGATCGGCCCGCGCCGCCGATAGGGCGCAGGTCACCGGAGATACGAAGACCCCCATCTGCGCCTTCAGTTTCGCGATTTGCCGGGCTGCGGCCTCAAGAGGCGCGCGGGACGGACGCGATCCGGCCGCGGCGGCCTCAAACCAGCCGAAGACCGCCTGGGCCATGGGGCCGACGGTGGGCAGGCCCGCCAGGTCACCGTTGCCAGTGTTGTGCCGCAGATCCCCGGTGAGAAAGGTGTCGATCTCCCGCTCGGCGTGGGCACTCATCCGAGGCAGGGGTGCGCCATGGGCCGCCTCGATGGCGGCAACCTCACCGCGCCAGTCGGCTACCAGTCCATCATAGGACACAAAGGCGCGAGGCAGATCTCGGGAATAGGTCTCGGCGGCCAGCATATAGACGCACCAGAGCAGAACCGACTTTTCCACCGCAAAGCCGTCGCGCCGGGTCAGGGACCCCGCCACCGCCAGCGGAGATCGGACGGGGATAACCACCCGAGCGGGCAGGTTTACCGCCTCCAGCACGGCCCGCCACATCGGACCCAGCACCGAGATCCGGGGATCCTTCAGGAGCGGGTAGCGTGCCTCGCCGAACTCTTCCCGGTAGAGGGTCACGGCACGCGCGATCCATGCGGCCTCATCGGGCTTGGCCAAGGGCGTATAGGGCAGGGCGAAGACGTCGTCCCAGGCACTGCTGGCCGCACGCAGGCGTTCGTCATTGAACAGGGCGATTTTCCAGGGCTCGAAGTATCCCCGCGCGTTGTGCTCGTCCCCCGGCATCAGGTTCTGCGGCAGCTCGGCACCGGCGAGCGCCAGCAACTGTGTCACCGCCGAGGTGCCAGACCGATGCATGCCCAGCACGAGATAGGCGCTTGCCGGTCCAGTTCGGGTCGTCGCTCTCGCCATTGGGCCTCGTCGCCGCGCCGTTAGAAGCGCACATGGTCTTGGCTCTATGACCGCTGGCTCGCGCGGGCAAGGGCGCGGTTGATCGCTGAGGCGTTCTGCGTCACAGGTCGCAGCTTCAGGAGAGTTCGTCCCATGGCTGAAGCGGCCGCCCTCGATCACAGCCGATTGGTGCTGGGTCCGGCCATGGACGTGGACTTCTATCGCACCATCAACCCCGATCTTGCAGGGTCTGGGCAGGATCTGGTGACGCACTACAGGCTTGCCGGCTGGCGGGAGGGTCGCGATCCGGCCCCCTGGTTTTCCACCACCGGCTATCTGGAACGCTACCCGGACGTGGCCGCTTCAGGTCGAAATCCCTTCCAGCACTTTCTAGAGGCCGGGCAGTGGGAGGGGCGCGAGCCGGTCGCCTCGCGTTTGGCCCTGGACTACCTGATCAGCGCGAAGCTGCGGCGGGACGGCGAGGTCGACCGCCCGATCACCGATGATGATCGCAAGCTGGCGGCCACCGAATTCGATGGGGCCTTCTATCTGTTTCACAATCCCGATGTGGCCGAGGCCGGGCTAGACCCCCTGGAGCACTTCCTGCAGCGGGGTTGGAGGGAGGGCCGCGATCCGTCCCGCAACTTCAGCCTTGCCGACTATCAGGAGCTCAATCCAGACGTGGTCGCTGCCCGGGTTCAGCCCTTCGTCCACTATCTGGCCCAGGGTCGCGCCGAGGGGCGTATCCCCAAGCGGCAGCTCGGATTCCGAGCCGAGGTAATCGCGATCCTGCGACCTTTGCAAGAGCGGTTGGCCGACTGTGAAGTCTGGGCCCGAGCGGTGGCCTTGAGTTCACCCCAGGTCCTGGCCGAGGGACTCTCGCCCTCCCGGTCGGGTCATCGGGACCTGCACATCACCTTCAGCCATGACAACTATGCCGCCGTGGTGGGCGGGGTCCAGGCCAGTGTGCAGCGAGAGGCGGCGTCGTTTTCGCTGATGG
>JANPAO010000648.1:0-2509 GCA_031429955.1 Phenylobacterium sp.
CATTCAGGCAGGTTGCGCATGACGATCGCGACCCGATCACCCTTGACCACGCCGCGAGCCTGGAGCTCTCGGGCAAAGGCCGAGACCGCCCGATAGAAGGCCTCGAAGGTGACCCGCTCGTCCTCATAGACCAAAAAGGCCTTGTCCCCATGGGCACGCGCCAGTTCCACCACCGCCCGCAGGGTCGGGGGCTGGTTCTTCCAGGTCCGGGTCTTGATCCCCCCGATGACCACCTCCTCGATCTCCGCTGGCGAGCCCGGCGCGGTGATCAGGGCATTGGCCTGGGCGATGGACATGGCAGGCCATCCGGCCGGCAAGGCAGCGTCAGTCATCTGAAGATTTTCCCCTAACGTCGCGGCTTCACAGTCCGCATTCTGGGGAGGGAACAAGCATAACCCAGCGGGCGACGCAAATGGCTGTTGGGCTGGGCCTACGGCCCGATCAGACCACCGCCTCCAAACGCGCCAGCGCGCCCTCCAGCTTGGCCTTGGCCGCCTGGGATTCAGCCAGGCGTTCGCGGTTCTCCTCCACCACCTCCTCCTTGGCGCGGGCGACGAAGTCGGGATTGCCGAGTTTCTTCATCACATGGCCGATGTCGCTGGCGTGGGCAGCGATGTCCTTGGCCAGGCGGGCCTTTTCCGCCGCCAGGTCGATGAACTCCGCCACCGGCAGGGCGAAGGTGACGCCCTGGACCACGAAGGGGATCGCTCCCATCGGTGCAACGCTGGCGATCTGTACCTGCGACACCCGCAGCAACTGGGCCATGATCGGACCATTGGCCTCCAGCACGGCCCGCTGAGCCGCGTCGGCTTCCAGCACCAGCAGGGCCGGACGCGCCGATCCTGGCACGTTCAGTTCAGCCCGCACCGACCGCCCCTCGGTGATGGCGGCCACGATCAGGCCGATCTCGGCCTCGGACTTGGGGTCTCGCAGAGCGTCTGGCAGGTCTGGCCAGGCCGCCGTGATCAGCATCCCCTCGGTGCGCGGTGCCCCAAGGTCGGCGGTCTGGGACCAGAGTTCCTCAGTGAGGAACGGCATGATCGGATGCAGGAGCTTCAGGATCACGTCCAGGGCCCAGGCAGCGGTCCCTTGCGTCTCGGCCTTGGCGGCGGCGTCCTCGCCCTTCAGCAGGGGCTTGGAGAGCTCGACATACCAGTCGCAATAGGTGTTCCAGATGAACCGGTAGAGGGCATTGGCCGCACCGTCGAACCCACAGGTGGCGATGGCTTCGGTGACCGCCTGGGCGGTCTTCTGGGTTTCACCAACGATCCAGCGGTTCAGGGGATTGGTCACCGTGGCAGGGTCAAAGCCCTCGAATCGGACGCAGCCGTTGAACTGACAGAAGTTGGCGGCGTTCCACAGCTTGGTGCCAAAATTACGATAACCCTCAATGCGTTGGGTCGAAAGCTTGATGTCTCGGCCCTGGCCTGACATGGCCGCCAGGGTGAAGCGCAGGGGGTCTGCCCCATACTGGTCCACCAGGTCCAGGGGATCCAAGACATTGCCCTTGGACTTGGACATCTTGGCGCCGGTGGCATCGCGGACCAGGGCGTTGAAAAACACCCGCTTGAATGGCACCTGGCCGGTGAAATGGATGCCCAGCATCATCATCCGGGCGACCCAATAGAAGATGATGTCAAACCCCGTCACCAGGGTGTGGGTGGGGTAGAACCGCGCCAGGTCCGGCGTCTGGTCGGGCCAGCCCAGGGTGGAGAAGGGCCACAGCCCGGAGGAGAACCAGGTGTCCAGCACGTCCTCGTCTTGGCGCAGGGGCTCCTCGCGACCATAGAATTCGAGGGCGGCGGCGCGCGCCTGCGCCTCTGTTTCCTCGACGAAGATCTTGCCGTCGGGGCCATACCAGGCCGGAATGCGGTGGCCCCACCAGAGCTGACGGGAGACGCACCACGGCTCGATATTGCGCATCCACTCGTAGTAGGTCTTCTCCCAGGTCTTTGGTTCCAGGACCGTGCGCCCCTCCTCCACCGCCTTGATGGCGGGACCCGCCAGAGTCTTGGCGTCCACATACCATTGGTCGGTGAGATAGGGTTCGATCACCGCACCGGAGCGATCGCCATGCGGCACGGCGTGACGGGTCTTCTCCACCTCGCGCAGCAGGCCCAACTCCTCAAAGGCCGCGATCACCTTCTTGCGGGCGGCGAACCGGTCCAGCCCCTGATAGTCGCGGGGGCCGTTCTCGTTGATCTTCGCGTCAGGCGTTAGGATGTTGATCTGCGGCAGGTTGTGACGCTTGCCGACCTGGAAATCGTTGAAGTCGTGGGCGGGGGTGATCTTCACCGCACCAGACCCCTTCTCCGGGTCAGCGTACTCGTCGGCGATGATCGGGATCGGGCGACCGACGATGGGCAGCCGCACAGCCCGGCCGATCAGGTGCTTGTAGCGCTCATCGGTGGGATGGACCGCCACGGCGGTGTCGCCCAACATGGTCTCGGGCCGTGTCGTGGCCACGACGATCTCGCCGGAGCCGTCCTCCAGGGGATAGGCGAAGTGC
>JANPAO010000649.1:0-9223 GCA_031429955.1 Phenylobacterium sp.
GCATGCCTTCGGCAGGCTATGAGGTGCGCATCCGGGTCGAGAACCTCGATGCCTAGATGGGCGAGGACGGCGAGATCGAGATCCGCTCGCCGGGCGTCATGAAGGGCTACTGGAACCGCCCCGAGGCCACCGCCCAGGCCATCGACGCCGAGGGCTGGTTTCGCTCGGGCGACGCGGGCTTCTTCGATGGCGACGGCTACCTGTTCATCCATGACCGGGTGAAGGACATGATCGTCAGCGGCGGGGAGAACGTCTATCCGGCCGAGGTCGAAAACGCGCTCTTCTCCCACCCCGATGTCGCCGACGCTGCGGTGGTTGGCGTGCCCGACGACCGATGGGGCGAGGCGGTGAAGGCCATGGTGGTTCTCAGGCCTGGGACGGCTGGAAATCCTGCCGATATCATCGCCCATTGCCGGTCGCTGATCGCCGGCTACAAGGTTCCCAAGAGCATCGACTTTGTCGATCTGCTGCCCCGAAACCCATCTGGCAAGGTGCTGCGTCGCGAGCTGCGCGCACCCTACTGGGAAGGCCGCGACCGCCAGGTCGGCTGAAACACCTTATAGGAAGACGCCATGGACCCGCACATCAAAGCCATGCTCGACGCCGCAGCCGCCGCGTCCGCCGGCCAGCAGACCCCGCCGCTGGACGCCATCCCTCCGGCCATGATCCGGGCCGGATACCGCATGCAGCGTCAGGCTCAGAACCTGAATGCCCCCAAGGATGTCGCGGCCACTGACCTGCAGGTCGATGGAGCGGAGGGCCAGGTCCCGGCCAGGCTCTATGTGCCGGCCGGCGCCGCCAGCGTCACCCCTGGCCTCGTCTATTACCACGGCGGTGGCTTTGCCATTGGCGACCTGGAGACCCATGACGGCCATTGCCGACGCCTGGCCGCCTATGCCGGCATCCGGGTGCTGGCCATCGACTACCGCCTGGCACCGGAGCACGCATTCCCAGCCGGCCATGACGACTGTCTTGCCGCCACCCGCTGGGCCTTCGATCATGCCGCTGAGATCGGGTTTGACCCGACCCGGATCGCGGTGGGCGGCTGTTCGGCCGGCGGCAATCTGGCCATCTCCATCTGTGTGGACCTGAAGGAGGATCCCAAGCGCAAGATCGCCTTCCAACTGCTGCTCTATCCGGGGATCTGGCCAGAGGTGGAGACCCAGTCGCGACAGGACCTGGACGGTCCAGTCCTCACCAAGGCGGCCATCGCCTGGTTCGACAAGTGCCTGGCTGTGGGCACCCACCCCCAAGGGGCTCGGGCCATGTTGGGCCGCGCAGACGTTTCCCGCACACCGCCGGCCCTGGTGATCACCGCCGGCTATGATCCGCTCAAGGACGAGGGGCGTGACTTTGCCGCCCGGCTGAACGCGCTTGGGGTTGCCGCGAGCCACCGTGAGTACCCCGACATGGTCCACGACTTCCTGATCATGGGCGATGTCTCTCCGGCCATCGATGCGGCGGCCCGCGAGATCGCCACCGACCTTCGGACCGCCCTTGGCTGACTATCGCGCCATATAGGCGTCCAAGGTTTCGTGCAGGTGGCGGATGCGGCTCTCTTGGTAGCGAGCCAGGGTAACGCCCGGCTTCTTTGAGGCCCGCAGGCCGCGTTGGATGCGCTTGAGGTTCTCAGTGTCCTGGTCGGCAACCATGGCGGCGGACCCAAGTTCTTTGGCGTCGGACCATGGGTCGTCGGGTCCGAGCCAGGTAATCTCCGCAGGTGGCGGATGGCTGCCGTCCTGAGCTTTCGCAAACAAAAACATGATCTCCATGATGCTGCTCTGCGGATCATCCCCATTGGGGCGAAAGCGGTAGCAGATGGGCAGGGCCTGTCCGCCCCAGGGCACCATGTTGGGAAACAGCAGGTACTCGATCAGGTCCAGCGACTCTGAGTCCGACAACTGGGACATGTCGCGGCCCGAGGCCCGACCGATCTTCTCCCGCGCCCGTTGGGCCAGCTTGGCCCGTGCCGTACCCTCGCCGTCAGCCACGATGGGGGCACCGCCATAGAAGGGCACGTCGCGGCGGATGTGCCGGATGGTGACCTCTGGGTCGAGGTCGGCCTGGCTTGGGCTCGGAACGCCCTGGACGCTGATCATCCGATTGACGTGCCGAACCCCTGGCCAGACATCGTACTGGGTGTTCTCGTCGCCATAATAGCCCAGCACCTGCGGGTGGGCGCTGGGGACGTGATAGCTCTCGATGAAGGCCTCCATCGCCAGCTTCCAGTTGCAGGGCATGATCTTGGCCACATGGGCGGCCTTGTAGCGGTCCTCCAGACCGAAGGCTGCGAACTGCTCCGGCAGAATCTCCAGATAGCTCTCCAGGGACTCTGCGTCGGGGTCGAAGTTGATGAAGACGAAACCGCCCCATACCCCGACCCTCGCCTCCGGCAGGTTGAAGGTGGCCCGGTCAAGATTGGGGAAGTCCCACGCGCCGGGGACGTCGATGAGCTTGCCTTGCAGGTCCCAGGTAAAGCCGTGGAAGGGGCACCGGAACTGCTTGACGCAGCCGCCCTCGGCGCGGAGTTGCGTCCCGCGGTGCAAGCAGGAATTCACATAGGCGCGTATGGTGCCCTCGGCGGTCCGCACCACGATGAGCGAGTCGTGGACAATCTCGTAGACCACGTGATCCCCCGCCTTGGGGATCTCCTCGACCCGGCAAGCCAGCTGCCAGGTCTTGCGCCAGACCTTCTCCACCTCCTGATCGTGCCAGGCCTTGGAGAAATCGCGATCGATACTGACATCGGCTTCCCCCAGGCCAGACGCCGGTGACTCGGCTCTCATGATGGCAGGCGCGGGATTAATGTCGCCAGCCAGGACCTGCTGGACCGAGGGACCTGGGCGTCCCTGAAGGATGGTGGTCATCGTCATCTCCCCCGAGCTGCGACCCTTGCAGGCTCGCCTGCCGTCAACTGTGACTATTCACTTTCAGTATGCAACTAATAATTCGGCTGGCTGTCGGGCGCGTTTTGCGCGAACTTCCGCCGCAAGCGGATGGACTAGAAAATTATCCAATGAAAACTGATCTTGGATCTCTTTCGACGGCTCACTTGATGACCTTGACCCTTGATGTCGGCTTTGCCGACATGCGCAATATTGGGCCAATGGCCCAGGGCACGCGGCGCATTGCCCCGATCTTGGGAGGCCGCTTCGAGGGATCTCGGGTGTCGGGCGTGGTCCTGCCGGGTGGGGCCGACTGGGTGATCTATCGGCCCGATGGGGCCATGGCGATCGACGTCCGGATCACCTTGAAGACAACCGATGATACTTGGATTTATTGCACTTATCAGGGACTCTTCCGCGCCGAGCCGGAAGCCATGGCGCGCTTTCGCAGGGGCGAGCAATTGGCGGAATCCGACTATCAGATCCGAACCGTCGTGCGCTTGGAGAGTGGATCTGAGCAATATCGGTGGCTTAATGACACCCTCGCCATTGGGGCTGGCCGCCAGACGCCGACGGGGCCGGTCTATACGATATTCGAGGTCCTCTAGAGGGAGGATGCAGGAGCCCGGCTAGCGACAAATGACCCGACCCACCATTGCTCCTTCCGACGTCTTGGCCATCAACGCGGTCCTGGTGGCCTCGCGTCAGGCCGTGGACGCCATCTGCGACCGCTGGTCTTTGGCCTTGGTGGCGGCAGCCCTCGGCGGCGAGCGGCGCTTCAATGGATTCATAGCAGCTACCGGCATTGCCAGCCGCCTGCTCAGCTCCCGCCTGTCGGCCCTGGTGGCGGGCGGTGTCTTGGCACCCATGCCCTATAGTGTGCGCCCCCTGCGCTATGAATACCGGCTCACCCCCATGGGTGAGGGCCTGCTCGACGTGGTCCTCCAGATGGTGCGCTGGGAGCAGGCCTGGGCTGATGGTCGTGGCGACCTGACCCACACCGCCTGCGACGCGCCCCTACGCCCGGAAGTCCGCTGTCGCGCCTGCGGCGCGCGCGCCGGAGCGCGGGATATCCTTCTGAAGGTGAGCCCGGTACAACTGCGCCAGATGCCCGTCAAACAGTCGGCGCATCGTCGTTCCACCTTGAGCGGCGTGATCTCGCGTGGCCCGGCCATGCTGCTGGGGCCGAGCCTGGATATCTTCGGCGACAAGTGGGGGATTGAGATCCTGCTCTGCGCCTTCTCCCAGATCCGTCGCTTCAATGACATTCGGCTCTGTACCGGGATCGCGGCCAACATCCTGTCAGACCGGCTCCAGCGCCTCACCGACATAGGCGTTCTGGCGCCGGGGCATGACGCCGAGGCCGGTTACTGGCTGACCCCCAAGGGGATCGACCTCTATGGCGTGGTGGTGGCAATTCAGGACTGGGCCGACGTCTGGCTGCCCGATCGCTACCGCTCGCCGACCCGACTGATCCACCGGTCCTGCGGCCAAACCTTCCGGCCCCTGACGACGTGCCAGGCTTGTGAGCAAGGGATTGAGCCCGGGTCCGTCAGGTTTCCGGTTCTCCGGCTGGAAACCCGCCCGGCGTCTCTCGCCAGGGCACCACATGCCGTAGGGAATTGACCTGTCTTCCCGCAATCCAGCGCCACCGGACACCCCATGACTGAGCCATCCGTCCAGCGACCCGACCCGAGCGCAACCCATGCGCCCGACCTTCGTCGGCAACTCTTCCGCCTCAGCGTGCGCCACTTCCTGGAGGCCACCAAGCTGGCAACCGACGGGATCGACCGCGACATCTCCACGGCCTTGACCTTCCTGGCGATCTCCCGCGCGAATGTCCGGCCTGGTGCCAACGAGATGGATCGCCTGGCGGCCTATGTCGCCGCCGACACCATCCCCCCCGACAGCGAGCGACGTCCGGTCAGCGTCTATGCCATCGCCAAGGAACTGGTCATTCCCTATGAGACGGTGCGACGCCATGCCCTGAAGCTGCGGAGCGCGGGCCTCTGCGAAGCGGTCCCCGGCGGACTTATCATTCCCAATCAGGTCTTCGCCAGGGCCGAGATGGTGGCGACCCTTGAGTCCTATTGGCTGGCGACCCTCGACTTTGTAAACGCCGCGGCGGCCGCCGGGATTGTGATGCCGGTGACTGACGCCGAGCCCCCTCGAGATGTCAGCCGCCAGGTCATGCGTCTGGGGGTCGACTTCTTTCTGGAAACCCTGATCACCTCGGCACAGATCATCGAGTGCGAGCCTGTTGCCGTCCTGATCCTGCGGGCGGTCGCCTTTGCCAACCTGGCCCATGTCACCCTGGATCCGGAGCGAGCCGCCATCTATGCCAGCCTGTCCGCACCGGGTCCAAGCGACCGTGAGCGCCGGCCGGTCAGCATCTACGCCATCGCCAAGACCCTGAGGCTTCCCTACGAGACGGCGCGGCGACACGCCCAGAGACTGGTGGCCGATGGCCTCCTGCGCGCGCCACCCGGCGGGGGGCTGGTCTATCCCTTCGAGATGTCGACGCGCCCGGAGATCGCGGCGGGCATGGCCCTCTCGGTGGACATGTCGCTGGAGTTCCTGAACCAATTGGCCGCCCTGGGCGTGCGACCCCAACTGCCTACCTGACAAGGCGGCCCGAAGCGGCCAAACTCGCCCCAACGCGAAACCTCAGCCGGATGCACCAAATGACCGATCTCGTCACCGTCACCGACCACGGCCATGTGCGGACCATCACCCTCAATCGGCCGGAGCGAAAGAACGCGCTCAGCAATGAGCTGGCCTGGGGTGTCGTGGCCGCGGTGGACGCCGCCACCCTGGTGGACGACGTCTGGGTGATCGCTATCACCGGCAGCGGCGACTCCTTCTGTGCCGGCCTGGACCTCTCCGGTGCGCCCGCCTATTCGCCCCTCAGCACCCAGTCGGCCCAACTGGACGACATCAGCTGGGTCGGCCAGTTTCTGCTGTCGATCCGCAAGCGGTGCGACAAGCCCGTGGTGGGGGGGATCAATGGCGTGGCGGTGGGGGCCGGCCTTGGCCTGGCCATGGCCACCGATGTGCGGCTGATCAGCAAGAGCGCCCGGCTGATGGCGGGCTATACCCGGATCGGCGGGTCCCCCGATGCAGGCCTCACCATCACCCTTCCCCAGACCATGGGCTATGAGAAGGCCATGCGGTTCATGATGGAAAACCGCACGGTGCTGGGCGAGGAAGCCGTCGCCCTGGGCATGGCCGGCGAGGTGGTGGACGACGATCAGTTCCAGGCGAGGCTTGCGGCCTATTGCCAGGAGCTTTGCGCCTGGTCCCCCATCACCCTGCGCCTGCTCAAGCGCGGCATGGCCAAGTCCATGGAAACCACCGACCTGGAAACGCAACTCCGCTACGAGGTCTCCAACATCCGCATGGCCTTTGGCAGCGACGACGCCAAGGAGGCCCGCAAGGCCTTCTTCGAGAAGCGCGCGCCGCAGTTCAACGGGCGGTAGGGCTTGTCAGGCGGAGGTGGATACCGGTTCCGCCGCCCGAGTTACGGGACCAAGCCCGCCCAAACCCCCACGTCGGTACAACGCCTCAGCCCGAAACACCCAGCCCGGACGCCCCTGTGAAACGTCAGCCCATGACCCCGCTCTGCTGTCCTTTTTGCGGAGACCCCTCCCCCACCATCGTGTCAGAAAGCACCGACCTGTACTTCATCCGCTGCGGAGAATGCCTGGCGGAAGGACCCCCGGAAGAAACCCTGCAAGAGGCGGTGGCAGCCTGGAACTATCGGGCGATAGGCGCCCCCGATCGCGGGCTGATTGCAAACGCTGCCGATGACCCGGGGCGACTGGCTGGCCCACAGGGCGCTCGGAGCCCCGGCGAGTGGATTGCCGACGCAATCCGCATCAAGTTGACCTCAAGGTCCCGATAGGCGGGATGTGGCATTGCGGTGAGACTGGCTGAGATAGGTCGCTATCTGCGCTAGCCAGCGAGGCGCGAACCGAAGGCTGTCCACAACGCCTGCGGGATTTGGCTGTTTCATACAGTGGCACCGCAATACCCAAAGCGGAGCTATTTGCGCCAGATTTTTACTCGTCAACGTCGCGAAATAATTCATCCAGAGAGTTAGATTTTTGCGGAACGATTGGAGAAACAGTATCACTGGTTTTCGGAGGTTCATAAGACTGCTCCATACTCCACACAGCATCGCGAATCCGAGTATATATCTTATTGGAGTGCGACTTGTATTCTGAATCGGGAAGCAAGCGTTTCATCACAACTCGGTGCGCAGCCTTGAAAGTATCGAACTGGTCCTCCGGATCGCTCTCTTGGTTCCATTCGTCTTGGACACGGGAAACATGAAAATCCAGGCGTTCGGTGAATTCGAACCGCGCAAGCTCAAGAAATTCCTCCAGTTCATCATCTGAAAGTACAGCCTCAATATCGCCGTCCTGAATGAAGCTGGCATCAGCGTCGTCAACAATACTATTTCGAAGCGCGGATACAAATTTCAGGCGAGACTCTTCTGAAAGAAGACCCTTAATAAACATATTTGTTATGAATGACGTGTCCGGGTCATCTTTTATTGGGGAGCTATACGAAGATATGCCAGTCAGCAAATCTGGTCTAGACGCGATTAGTATTTTCGAAAATTCTATATTTGCGCGCTGTTCGAGAAAACTACGGAGCCGATACGACGGCAAACTACTAATTCTTTCCATAAGTAGGCCGTTGAGTACCTGTGGCACTATAACTGGAGCGCCGGTGATCTGTACCCCTGAGCAAACTACTTCACCGACTATGGATGCTGGTGCCGCCCCTCGCAGGTATAGTTCCACAAGCTCCGGGCTTTTCGCGACATACGAAGCGAATGCGTCACTGACGGTTGGATGCTTGTAAGTCCAGTACGGGCCCTCCTCGTCTTGGGGCAGCAGCAAGATGCTGCCGTTGAGCGCTTCTAGGTGCTGCCGAAGGGAGGCGTTCGATACCCCGAACGCAGTGGCGGCCGGCGCGAGCATGTCGTCTGAGACAGGAGATCTAACCTTCCCGCCGTTTAGGAAGACGAGGGCGATTGCGGCCTTAGAAGCTTCGTCGAGTGTCTCAATGGTGTCCTGCAAGAACGACTTCGGTCGTGCAAAAAAGTCGGTAACACCTCCGGACGTGATGACCAGTTTGCCCGTGAAGAACACGTTTCCGAGACGCCGTGCTGACTCAGGTAGGAAATCGGGACGCGTAGCAATGCCAGGGAGAAAACCTTTTAGGCTCGTGATTACATCACGGGGCTGATCGCCGAGCTTCAAGTGGTTGTAAATAATTCGCGCTTTCTCTTCGACGCTAAGTTCATGTACGTCGATTATAACCTGACTTTTCGTAAGTACTGGCAGAGCCTGGAGCTTCAAGTTTCTCTTGGCTGCGTGCCAAATGTAGTCGCGCGACGTAATGAGGAATCGCGTGCCGTTTTTCATTGCTCCCTGCATCAGAGGAAAGACCTGGTTCCATCTCTCAGTTCGATCTGATTGGTATTGTGTGCTCCCCCAGGCGTCATCGATCCAAAAAAACTGGGGTTCGTTTGGACTAATATGCATTTGGAGGTGCTCGGGCGAAGTCGACTTGATCGTGGAGCACTTCCAGGCGTCTGCCGCCCCGATCGCCAGACTCGCGCCAATCGTCGACTTACCAGAGGCCGGCGATCCGAGGAGAAGAACGAGATTGTGGTCGCTGATGGCACGAACGCTCCGACGGTGCGCCTCGGTTACAACAAGCTTTTGGATGTTGTCGCCCATCTCGCTCAGAATGAGCTGCGCCTGTGCATATGCACGCGCGTCTAGCAGATCGCTGAGGTCGCCAAGTCCGTAGAGACGGGGCACTAGCATTCGGAGCCGCGGGTACTGCTTGATGCGCTCGGAAATCCAGGGCCCGTGAAAAACTCGACAGCTTCCCACACCCTCTGCCTCGAACGCTTCCTTGATTAGGATTTCTGCGGCACCCGTGACCGTATGGTTGGTCATGATCACATAGTCTGCCGCTAAGCCCTTGGCTGCGAGCGCCTTAGCCTTCGCCAGCTCATCCGCAAGCTGAGAGAGGGAAAGTGTGGAGCTCTCCTTAGACGTGAATTTGCATTGGATTGTGGACGACCCAGCGTCCGGACCGGCCTTGCTCCACGTGCCGACAAACGCCCCATCTCGACCAGCATCAGCGGTAGGAAGGAAAGTCTGTACCGGCCGCTTCAAGCACTCTTCCGCTACGGCTGCGCATAGATCTTGAAAGGCCTTCCAACCCAGCTTGTGGAGTGGATAGGGCGCTTGGGCGTCGAGGATCGTGGGCGCAGTCGAATTCATATTCCCAATCGGCTCGATTCGGCGGCG
>JANPAO010000650.1:0-2960 GCA_031429955.1 Phenylobacterium sp.
GGTCGCGCTGCCCTCAATGAAGGGCTTTCTGGCGCCAGAACCGGATAGGCCTTCCGACCCCTCATCCGACCCTGCTCCGCAGGGCCACCTTCTCCCGCAGGGGGAGAAGGGAACTGGGGGAATTTTCATCATTATTTACAAAGTGATGTCGTCACTATGCTGGTTGGACGTCGGCGACTCAATTGTGTGCATGCCTTAGTCCCCCTGCGGGAGAAGGTAGCCTTGCGGAGCAAGGTCGGAGGAGGGGTCGAAAACCCTATCCGATCCCAGCATCAGAACCGCCTTCATCGAGGGCGGTGCCACCCCTCAACCGTCGGCTACGCCGCCACCTTCTCCCACAGGGGGAGAAGGAAATGGGGGCAAGTAGCTGAAATTCCTATGAATTATGGGAAATCCCTTCCGATCCCCGACCAATCGTAGCAACTGCGGGCATTGGTAAAAATTCAGGAGGCGTTGGGTCAGCCCAGATTGCGCCGGAACAGGGCCAGCAGGCGCTCCCAATGGCGCTCGGCGGAGGCCTTGTCGTAGACAGGGCGCTGGGGGAAGGCAAAGCCGTGCTCGACCCCAGGATAGATCTCCACCTCACCGTTCACCCCATTGGCGGCCAGCGATTGGCTGAGCGCCTCGACGGTCTCCAGAGGCGCCCATCGGTCGATCTCGGCGCAGGCGAAATAGACCTCGCCCTTCACCTTCTGTGAGGCCATGTGCGGGCTGTCGGCCTGGTCGGTGACCAGCGAGACACCGTAGACGGAGGCGGCTGCCTTGACCTTCTCTGGGTAATAGGCCGCTGCATTGATGGCGTACTGCCCGCTCATGCAATAGCCCACCGCCCCCATCGGTCCCTTGCTGGCGGCGGGATCACCGGCCACGTGCGCCAGCAGCGCCTTGGTGTCGGACATGATCATCGGAATATTGATCGAGCCCATCAGCGCGAACATCCGGGTGCGATCCTCCTCGGTGACCAGAGGCCCCAGCTCCATCACCGCTGACCGGTAATAGAGGTTGGGCAGGACGACGTAATAGCCCGACGTGGCGAGACGCCGGGCCATGTCGCGCAACTCCTCACGGATGGCCGGTGCGTCCATATAGAAGAAGATCACCGGATGGGGGCCGCCCCGCTCGGGATGGACGATGAAGGTGGTGGTGACGCCATCGGCGGTGGCGATCTCAAGAGTCTGTTCGATCATCGGGTCCTCAAGGTCCAGGAGCCGCACCCCCGCTGGAGGTACGGCTGTGGTGGGCGTTTAGAAATTGGCGCGGCTGCTGATGGCACCGTCCACCACCATATTGATGCCGGTGGTAAAGGCCGAGCGCGGGCTGGCCAGGAAGACGGTGGCTGCTGCGATCTCTTCCGGCGTCGCCATCCGGCCGGTGGGGTTGCGTTTGATCATCTGGTCGAAGAAGCCCGGCATGCCCGCCTTCACATTGCCCCAGACGCCGCCCTCAAAGAACACCGTGCCCGGCGACACCACATTGCAGCGAATGTGCTTGGGCGCATTCTCCCGGGCGATACCCTTGGCATAGTGGATCTGGGCGGCCTTCATGGCGCCATAGGCCGACGGTGCCGTGGCCTCGGCCGCCGAGATCGATGAGGTGATCATGAAGCAGGCGTCGCCCTTGTCGGCACCGGCCTTTTCAAGGAAGGGCTTGGCCGCCTCCCAGACATTGATGGCCCCCAGGATGTCGATGTCGAACATCCCGCGCCAGGCCGCCTCATCGGCACCCTGGACCAGGGCGCTGGCATTGGAGACCGCGATGTCGATGCCCCCCAGGGTCTCGCCGGCCTTGGCGACGAAAGCCTTCAGGGCCGCACCGTCGGCGATATCCACCACCTGCCCAAAGGCCTGGACTCCCTTTAACCTTAGGGCGGCTACTGTCGCCTCGACCTCATCAGCCTTGCGGGCGCAGATGGCGACATTGGCCCCCTCATCGGCAAACAGGTCGGCAATGGACCGGCCAATACCCCGCGTGGCACCGGTGATGATGGCGGTCTTACCCTTCAGGCCCAGATCCATGGTCGCGTCCTCAACTGTTGTGCTTGTTCTGGAAACCCTTCTAGCGCCCAACACAAATGACGCTACAGACTTCGTGAACGCGCCTTCGGCAGCCGCCTCAGGATTCGCATGCTTGATCAGTTCGACCCCCGTCTGGACGCCGACTTCGCGCCGGTCGATCGCGCACGCCTGATCGCCGCCCTCGCGCCCCTGCTGCTGCCCGAGGGCCTGAAAACCCAGCTGGAGGCCCTGCGCCCCTACGAGACCGACGGCCTCGCCGCCTACCGCTCACTTCCCGCTGCGGTAGCTCTTCCTGAAAACACCATCCAAGTTCAAGCCATCCTGCGGGTCTGCTCCCAGCTCGGCGTGCCGGTGGTGGCCCGCGGCGCCGGCACCGGCCTCTCCGGCGGTGCCCTGCCCTTCCCCGGCTGCGTGCTGCTGAGCCTGGCCAAGTTCAGCAATATCTTGTCCATCGACCCCCTGGCTCGCACGGCACGGGTCCAGCCCGGGGTGCGCAATCTGGCGATCTCCGAGGCCGTCGCCCATCTGGGCCTGTTCTATGCCCCCGACCCCTCCTCCCAGATCGCCTGCAGCATCGGGGGCAATGTGGCGGAGAACGCCGGGGGGGTGCATTGCCTGAAGTACGGCCTGACTGTGCACAACCTGCTGTCCCTCGAGGTAGTGACCCTTGACGGCGAGGTCCTGCGCCTGGGGTCGGATGCCTATGACTGCCCGGGCTTTGATCTCATGGCCCTGATGACCGGATCAGAAGGTCTGCTGGGGATCATCACCGAAATCACCGTCAAGCTGACGCCGCTGCCCGAGACCACCCAGGTCCTGCTGGCGGCCTTCGTCGAGGTGGCGGTCGCAGCCCAGGCCGTCGCCGAGATCATGGCCGAAGGGATCACGCCGGCGGGCCTGGAAATGATGGACGGACCAGCCCTGCGCGCGGCCGAGGATTTCGCC
>JANPAO010000651.1:0-1550 GCA_031429955.1 Phenylobacterium sp.
GTCATGCCCTCCTTCTTTTCACGGCTCGCCACGCAGGTTTGGATCTCGCGAGCCAGGCTTGGGAAATCTCGAGCCTGGGGCGTGGACTGTAGGAAGCACTCGTCGAAGTACGGGTACTTGTTGGCCTCACCACAGCCAAACGAGGTGCGGTCGGCGCGCGCGGCGGTCAGGATCATGCGATTGGGCTGGGCCAATTGCGGAACAAACACCCCCGAGTAGCAGGCGGAGATCACCACAACGGTCGGCCTCCGCCCGCAGGTACGATCCAGGATGGCACCCAGCAGGGCCGGGGGCAGGATGGTCTTGTCCACCAGCACCCCCTGCGGTGCCCCGTGAGACGAGAAGTACAGCAGGCAACCGCCGGGGGTCTGAGGGGTCAGTTGGACCAGGGCCTCATAGATGGCCTTGGCGTCGGACTTGCCGGGCTTGATGTCCTTGTAGCGTTCCGGCCGCACCGAAAACTGCCGCAGGTTGGCTTTCTCAAAGCCGATGCGTTCCAGTTCCTGTGAGACATCGCGCCGCGCATTGTCGAAGGCCTCCGAGGGGCCACCGGTGTGGGCGTGCCAGTCGCCCGCCACCACCACGGCAGCCCAGTCCGAGAACGGACCGGCCACAGCCGGTGTTGTCCAGCCCAGCAGCAGGGCTGCCACGACTCCAAACCAGCCGCGGGCGGCAGCCATCCTACTTTTTGTAATTCTGGAACGGGACCGGGACCGCCGTTCCCGTGGCCTTGGCCACCAGTCGACCCTCGGCGTCATAGAGTTCGCCCTCTGTAAAGGCGATGGTGCGGCCCCATTTGGCGACCCGACCGATCCCCTTGAGCGTGCCAGGCATGGCGGGGCGGTAAAAGGTGGTCTTCATCTCAGCAGTGGGGGCCACATGGGTCATGCCCGAGGCCACCATACAGGCCGTCGACATGGCCTCGTCGAGCATGGCGCAGAGATAGCCGCCCTGGATCTGCTTCATGGGATTGAGCAGCAATTCGGCCCGGGCCTCAAAGGCCACCTCAACCGACTTCTCGGCCTGGCTGACGGCGACCATGCGGAACCCAAGGGTCTGGGAGCCGGTGGGCGGGTTCTTGGAACGCTGGAAGCGCGCCAAAATGGCTTCGTCGGTCAGGGCCTCGGGTTCAGAGGCGGCGACGTCGGTCATGGGATCGGGGCTCACTTCTTGCGGAATTGGTCCAGGGAGACGACGTTGACGGCCTCTGGATCGGTGTCGGTGGCGGGGGGTTCGGGTGCGCGGCCTCCGGCTGACGCGCTGACGGCCTCGCCGGCCAAGGCCGCAGTCTCAAAGGACAGCAGGAACTGGACGCTGGGGTCATAGAACCGGGTGACTGCCGCATAGGGCACCGACAGCCGCTTGGGCTGGCCGCCGAACTTCAGGGTCACAGAGAAGAAGGTCTCGCCGGGGGCCAGGTCCCAGTACTGATGCTGCAGCACGATGGTCATCTCGTCCGGATAGCGCGACAGCAGATCGTGAGGCCCGGACACTCCCGCCGCATCGGTCTTGAACGTCACATAGAGGTGGTGCGCACCGGGAAGCCCCTC
>JANPAO010000652.1:0-5059 GCA_031429955.1 Phenylobacterium sp.
AGACCAGCCGGCCCTCCTTAATGATCACCAGGGCATGGGCCTCGCCAAAGGCCCGTTGGTCGAACTGCTCGGCCATCAAGTCATCGAGACGGAGGGCCGGCTGGTCTTCGAACGCTATGGTCCTGACCACGGCCCTGACAAGACCTGCCTCTCCTGGTCCAAGGCCAAGAGCGTCACCCAGGCCCTGGTGGGCATCCTGGTGGGCGACGGCCTGTTGGACATTCACGCCCCGGCCGACGTGCCCGAGTGGCGCGATGCCACTGATCCCCGCAGCGCCATCACCCTGGATCAATTGCTACGCATGTCCAGCGGCCTGCGGTTCAGCGAGGTCTATGAGGCCGACCAGCCCTCCGACACCATCGCCATGATGTGGGGTGTGGGTAAGGACGACGTGGCCCACTATGCCGCCGACAAGCCCCTGGACTATGCGCCAGACCGCTACTGGTCCTATTCCAGCGGCACCACCAACATTGTCAGCCGGATCCTGGCCAAGACGCTGGACGCCTACGGCCCCGACTTCGAGGCCTTCATGAGGCAGCGGCTGTTTGAGCCCCTGGGCATGACCAGCGCCATCCCCAAGTTCGACCCGGCTGGAACCTTCATCGGCTCGTCCTTCTGTTTTGCCACCGCCCAGGACTTCGCCCGTTTTGGCCTGCTTTATCTGCGGGGCGGAGTCTGGGAGAACCAGCGCCTGCTGCCGGAGGGCTGGGTGGACTATGCCCGCACACCGACCTTCCAGCAGGGGGACGTGACCGACGATGCCTATGGGGCCCACTGGTGGTTGGGTTTGGCAGGGCCCGGGTCCTTTTCGGCCAATGGTCATGAGGGCCAGTTCACGGTGATCGTGCCAGACCTCGACTTGGTGATCGTGCGCCATGGTCTGACCCCCACCGAGCTGAAGGCCGGCCTCAAGGCCTGGATCGCCGAGGTGGCGGACTGCTTCCGACCTTAACCTTCGGGCGTCCCGTGAGCGGCCACCGCCACGGCCAACTCCTGAGCCATCATCTGCTTCAGGCGCTCGGGTGCCAGGATCTCCACCTTGTCGCCCCAGGTGAACAGGTGCCAGGCCAGTTCCCGCATCCCGGCGGCCTGGAAGCTGGCGATGACTCCGCCGTCAGCCTAGGGTTCGAGCTTCTGGGTGGGGTGAAAGCGCCAGCCCAGGGCCTCCTCGGCCCCGTGAGGCAGGATGCGTAGTCGCACGTCCTCAACCACGTCCTGATAGATGCCGAAGGACCGCTCCACAAAAGCCTGCAGGGTGAAGTCCTGCGGCTTGGCACCGAAGGTCTCGGTGACCTCCAGGTCGGCCACCCGGTCCAGGCGCCAGGTGCGGGGCTCGGGGGAGTCGCCCTCGGCCCCCACCAGATAGTTGGCCCGGCCAAACAGCACACCAAAGGGGGTAATCTCCCGCACCCGTCCCGGCGTCGAGCCGCCCTGATAGCGGAACCGCAGGCGGCGCAGGGACTTGATGGCCTCGCGGATGGCCCCCAGCACCGCCTCGTCCTCAAAGGGGCGGGGTCCGGCGTGGATGGAGATGGCCTCGGCTTCCAGCAGGGCCTCCAGATCGGGGGCCAGTTTGCGGCGCACCCCGGCCCGCATGGCTGAGAGCACCTTTTGCTCCAGGTTCAGCAGGGACGCCGCGCGACCGGTCGCCCCCATGGCCCGGAACTGTTCGGCCGCGGCGCGCAGAGCGGTGAATTCATCGGCCGTCGGGGCCTGGAAGATGCCGTCCAGGCCTGAGGGTATGCGGAACCGGCGGCTGGGGGGATCGTCCACCTCCTCCATCTGCGGAAAGGCCTCACGCACGGCATCGCGCATCCGTTCGGCGGTGCGCCGGCCAACCCCCATGGCCTGAGCCATCTCGTCCAGGGTTACACCCTCGGCGGAAGAGGCCAGCAGGCGGGCCAACTCCAGCAACCGGGTCGCCTTCTCATGCCGCACGCCGCGCCCTCCTTCGTGGACCTGCCTCTCCTTAGCCGGTCATAGGGCAACCTTACGAGTCGAGGACCATTGGTAGGGCGAGTCGGTCAGCGCTCCCGATTCCAGAAAGCGAGAACAGAGCAGAAACACACGACCGTTTCTGACGCATCCCGATCCTAGGGTGTTCCTGCCGAAACCAAAGGAGCCGCTCTTGTCCAACGTCTCTCACCTCCCCCGCCCCCGCAGCGAGCCGCTGTTCCTGTTCGATGTGCGCCGCCCCGTGCAACCGGCCAGCGCCGAGATGATCGCCCAGGTCATCACTCATGCCGACGTGGCGGTCCGTCAGGCCGGCGGCCGCATGAAGCTGCGGGTGTCCTCTGACATGGTCGATCACCTGCTGGCTCAGGGCCGGCTAGGGGCGGGCGGCCACCGCCTGGCCGACCTGACCGTGGTCTGGGACGAGGCCCAGGGCGAGGTGGTCAGCGTCCGCGACGATGCTCGCCTGCGCGACGCCAATGCCCGCTTCGCCGAGTGGGACGCCCTGTGGGACGAGGCCAGCTATGCCTGCGACGACGAGCGCCAGTCAGTGGCGGCCTAGAATACCACCACCGAGCGGATGCTCTCCCCGGCATGCATCAGGTCGAAGGCGTTATTGATGTCCTCCAGGGGCATGACGTGGGTGATCATCGGGTCGATCTCGATCTTGCCGTCCATGTACCAGTCGACGATCCTCGGCACATCGGTGCGGCCCCGCGCGCCGCCAAAGGCTGTGCCCTTCCAGACCCGTCCGGTCACCAACTGAAAGGGGCGCGTGGCGATCTCCTTGCCGGCCTCGGCCACCCCGATGATGATGCTCTCCCCCCAACCGCGATGGCAGGCCTCCAGAGCCTGACGCATGACGTCGGTGTTGCCGGTGCAGTCAAAGGTGTAGTCCGCGCCGCCGTCGGTAAGGGCCAACAGGTGGGCCACCAGATCGCCCCCCAGCGTCTTGGGATTGACGAAGTAGGTCATGCCGAACCTGCGGCCCCAGGCTTCGCGATCGGGGTTGATGTCGACGCCGATGATCATCCCGGCGCCCACCATCCGCGCACCCTGCAGGACATTCAGGCCAATCCCCACCAGGCCAAACACCTCCACTGTGGCAACAGATTCGAAGCCCGCCGTTTTGACCACCGCCCCCACCCCAGTGGTGACACCGCAGCCGATGTAGCAGGCCTTGTCGAAGGGGGCGTCACTGCGGATCTTGGCCACCGCGATCTCCGGCAGCACGATGTGATTGGCGAAGGTTGAGCAGCCCATATAGTGGGCGATGGCTTGGCCCTTATAGGAGAACCGGCTGGTGCCATCCGGCATCAGGCCCTTGCCCTGGGTGCCCCGGATGGCCGTACAGAGGTTGGTCTTGCGCGACAGGCAGCTTTTGCACTGGCGGCATTCGGGTGTGTAGAGCGGGATCACATGGTCGCCAGGCCTTACGCTGGTGACCCCTGGCCCCACCTCCAGCACCACACCGGCCCCCTCATGGCCCAGGATCGAGGGAAACAGCCCCTCGGAGTCCAACCCGTCGAGGGTATAGGCGTCGGTGTGGCAGATCCCCGTCGCCTTGATCTCCACCAGCACCTCGAAGGCCTTGGGGCCCTCCAGGTCCACCTCGACGATCTCCAGGGGCTGCTTGGCGGCAAAGGCAACGGCGGCGCGGGTCTTCATGGGGAATCTCCAGGGCAGACCGGGAACATGTCGGGCTGCGGCTAGGGAGGCAAGGTGCCTAGCCCTTCGACAGCGGCAACCGGACTCGCGCCACCAGGCCCGATGCTCCCGACTGCAAGGTCACATCCCCGCCGTGGGCCCTGGCAATGGACCTGGCCACAGCCAGCCCCAGGCCCACCCCGCCGCCGTCCAGGGTGCGGGCAGCCTCTGCCCGGTAGAAGGGCTCGAACACCCGCGCCAGATCACTGTCGCTCAGGCCAGGACCGTCGTCGGTGATTTCCACGACCGCATCACCGCCCTCTTTGAAGACTCGGACACGACCCCGCGCACCGTAGGTCATGGCATTGTCCAGAAGGTTGCCAAACAGCCGCTTCAGACCCAGGGCATCGGCCTCAACCGTCACGGGCTGGCTCTCGAGGAACGTCAGGTCCTGGCCGCCCGCGTCGTCCACCAGGCACTCCAAGAGGGACAGCAGGTCCAGGCGCTCGCGCGGTTGGGTCACGCTGGCATCCCGAATGAAGGCCAGGACCGAGGTGATCATGGCCTCCATCTGGGCCACGTCGGTCAGGACGCCGGCCTTTACCGGCCCCGGTGCGCTCTCCAGTTTGAAACGGATGCGGGCCAGGGGAGTGCGCAGGTCGTGGGAGATGGCGCCCACCATGGCGGTGCGGTCGTCGATATAGCGCTTGAGCCGCACCTGCATCTCATTTAGGGCCCGGGCTGCGGCCCCCACCTCGGCCGGCCCTGACAGAGCCATCAGCGGGCCGTTTGGATCTCGCCCGAGGGTCTCAGCAGCCTTGGCAAACTGCTCCAGAGGCGCGGTGATCCGGCGGGCGAAGACATAGCCCAAGGGGGCCACCAGCAGCAGGCAAGCCCCCAACCAGAGCAGCACCCGCCTCTGCCAGTCGTTCGGAAAGGGCTCGGGCTCCGGGCGGACCACCAGCCAGCGGCCATCGGCCTGGCGCGCGGCGGCAATAAAGTCGCCAAACAGCGGTCCGCCGGGGTTCCGCCAAGCCCTCGGAAGCGGCGGGTCGTCAGGCCCGAACCCCGGGTCGCCCATGGGATGACTGTTGACCATCCTGGGAGGCGGGCGGCCGCCCAGGTCGCGATGCAGTCGACCCGGCAGGGACATGCGCCGCGACAGCCGAACCTCCGAGGGAGCCAACCCCAGGCGAACGGCCAAGGCCCGACGCAGATGCGCCGCATGGCGCGTTCTCGGCTCTGAGTCCGGCGGCGGCTGGCTGTGAACCTCCCGCAGCAGGGGCCGTCCCAGGCTCGGGTTGAGAGCCCCGCCTTGCAGGGCCAGGGCCACGTCCTCCAACTGATAGAGCGGGCGCGGCGGCGGCGGCGTCAGGACCACCACGGCAAAGGTAATAACCTGGGCTGCGATCAGGCTCAGCACCAGCAGGCCGACGTACTGCAGGGCGATGGGTGTGCC
>JANPAO010000653.1:0-4254 GCA_031429955.1 Phenylobacterium sp.
ATGCTCGCCGTTCCCACCGGCGACGGCGTGAAGGAACCTCTGAACCGTCGCTCGACGATCGACATCAACTTCTAAGATATCGATCTCGGCGGTTCGCCGATCTAAGCGAGGGGCCTGGTCGCAAGACCAGGCCCCTTTGCTATGGGCGCATGACCTTGCCGGGCCGCCTGGTCTGCATGGTCACTTTTGACACTGCCCTTGCATCTCACACATCGATTTTGCACTTTGATGGCAATCAGAGGGTAAAACATGTCTTTAGACCTCCTCGACCAGCACAAATTTCCAGACGAACGCGAGGCTGTCGCAGCCCTGCTGGCCGCCCATCCCCTGACCCCGGCCGAGCGGCAGTCGGCCGGAGACGAGGCCCAGGCCCTGGTGCGCCTCGTTCGCAAAGGGGCCGCCAAGGCCGGCGTGGTGGAGAGCTTCCTGCAGCAGTTCTCGCTCTCCACTCGGGAGGGCCTGGCCCTGATGTGTCTGGCTGAGGCCCTGCTTCGAACCCCCGATGAGGGAACGCGGGACCGGTTGATTGCCGAGAAGATCGCCTCGGCCGACTGGGCCAGCCACCTGGGGCGCTCTGACAGCCTGCTGGTCAATGCCTCGACCTGGAGCCTGATGCTCACCGGCAAGCTGATCGATCCAGACGAGCAGGCGCGTACCGACCTGTCGGGCTTTCTGCATCGGCTGGCGGGCCGGTTGGGGGAGCCGGTGATTCGCCAGGCGGTCTCCGCCGCGGTGCGGATCATGGGGGAGCAGTTCGTCCTGGGCCGCACCCTGGAACAGGCGATCTCACGCGCCCGCCACGAAGGCCATGCCTGTTCCTTTGACATGTTGGGGGAGGGCGCACGCACCGCAGCCGACGCCGATCGCTATGAGGGCGCCTATGCCGACGCGCTAACCAAGGTGGGAGTTCAGTCCCAGGGCCAGGGTCCGGAGGCCGGCCACGGCGTGTCGGTAAAGCTCTCGGCCCTGTCGCCGCGTTATGAGGCGCGCCAGATAGATCGGGTCTGGGCCGACCTCTATCCGCGCCTGCTGCGGCTGGCCAAGATCGCCGCCCAGGCCGACATCAACCTGACCCTGGACGCCGAGGAGGCCGACCGCCTGGTCTTGTCCTTGAAGATCCTGGACCGATTGGCCGCCGAGCCCGGCTTGGGCGACTGGCGGGGCCTGGGCCTAGCGGTTCAGGCCTACCAGAAGCGCGGACCTGCCGTAATCGCGGCCATCGCCGACATTGCCCGGGCCTCTGGCCGTCGGCTGATGGTCCGTCTGGTAAAGGGTGCCTATTGGGACTCGGAGATCAAGCGCGCCCAGGTGGGTGGCCTGCCCGGCTATCCGGTCTTCACCACCAAGGCGGCCACGGACCTCTCCTACATCGTCTGCGCGCGGGATCTGCTGGCCGCAGCCCCGGCCCTCTATCCCCAATTTGCGACCCACAATGCCCATAGCTTGGCTGTGGTTCGCCAGATGGCGCGCCGGTGCGGCGTGGAACCGGAGTATCAGCGTCTGCACGGCATGGGTGAGGCCCTGTATGCAGGGGCCAGCGCGCGATACGGCCCCCTGAAGCTGCGGGTCTATGCCCCGGTCGGCAGCCATGAAGACCTGCTGCCCTATCTGGTCCGTCGGCTGCTGGAGAACGGTGCCAACACCTCCTTTGTCTACGCCCTGATGGATGAGTCGACCCAGGTGGGCACCGTGACGGCCGACCCCATTGCCCGGATCGAGGCCACCGGCGGCGCGCCGCATCCGGCCATCCTGGTGCCTCAAGACATGTTCGGCTCGGCACGCCGGAACTCAACGGGGGTGGACCTCTCCATCGCTGCACAGTCCCAGCGACTGGTCAGGGCCGTGGCCGATCTCGAGCCCTTGACCGCCCGACCCCTTATCGGGGGCCGGGCGGCCGGAGCCGGGCCCGGCGAGACGCGCGGTTCTCCTGCGCAGCCCGATCGGGTGATCGGTCGCGCCTGGTCCTCCGATGCTGGCGACATCGACGCTGCGTTTCTGGCCGCCCGTGCCGCCCAGCCCGCCTGGAACGCCCTGGGCGGCGATGGCAGGGCCGTGGTGCTGCGGGCCATGGCAGATGCCCTGGAGGGCGATCGTGACCGCCTGGTGGCCATCTGCGTCCAGGAAGCGGGCAAGACCTATGGCGATGCCGTCTCAGAGGTGCGCGAGGCCACCGATTTCTGCCGCTACTACGCCCATCTGGCCGAGCGCCAGTTCGCGGCGCCAGAGAGCCTTCTCGGGCCAGTAGGCGAACTGAACCAGCTCTCGCTACAGGGCCGCGGTGTTTTTGTCTGCATCAGCCCGTGGAATTTTCCCCTGGCGATCTTCACCGGCCAGATCGCTGCGGCCCTTGCGGCGGGCAACACCGTCTTGGCCAAGCCGGCCGAGCAGACCCCCTTGATTGCTGCGGCTGCGGTGGCCCTGTTTCACCGCGCCGGCCTGCCGGTCGACGTGTTGCACCTATTGCCGGGTGCGGGGGCCACGGTTGGGGCGGCGCTCACCGCCCATCCCACCTGCGCCGGCGTGGCCTTCACCGGGGGCACCGACACCGCCTGGGCGATCAATCGCGCCCTGGCCGCCCGTCCTGGCCCCATCATCCCCTTCATCGCCGAAACAGGCGGCCTGAATGCCATGTTCGTGGACACCACCGCCCTGCGGGAGCAGGTGATCGACGATGTCATCGCCTCAGCCTTCGGGTCGGCAGGTCAGCGCTGTTCGGCCCTGCGCATCCTGTTTGCCCCACATGAGACGGCTGACGACTTGATCGAGGGCTTGGCCGGCGCGATGGACGCCCTGGTGCTTGGCGACCCGGCCGACCCGCGCACCGACATTGGTCCCGTGATTGATGGCCCCGCCAAGCAGGCGCTGAACCGACATCTTCAGCACCTGGCAACCGAAGCAAGGGTGGCGCACCGGATCGCCGAACCTTCCGAGGGCTACTTCTTCGCCCCGACCCTGGCCGAGATCCCCGACGCGGGTTTCCTGCCCCGCGAAGTTTTTGGCCCGATCTTGCATTTGATTCGGTACGACCCTGCCCGCCTGGAGGACGCAGCGCGTCCCCTGGCCGCTGCCGGCTATGGACTGACTCTTGGTATCCACAGCCGAATCGAGGGTTTTGCCGCCCAGGTCCGCGCCGCCGTTCCGGCGGGCAATGCCTATGTGAACCGCTCCATGACCGGGGCCGTGGTGGGGGTCCAGCCCTTCGGCGGCGAGGGTCTGTCGGGTACGGGCCCTAAGGCTGGCGGGCCCCATGCCCTGCTTCGCTACGCTGTGGAGCGGGTGGTGACCGTTAACATCGCCGCCCAGGGGGGCGACCCAGCGCTCTTGAACCTCAATCCCTGACGTGTCGGCCACGCCTTTCACAGTGTCGTGAGCGACCGTTCGCCTGCGCGCTGGAAAGCCTTGTCGTTCAATCCTTGGTGGGCGACGTTAAGACCTCGTTAACGAAAAAGCCTGGGGACGCCTCCATTCCCCCCGTTGACGAGTCATTAGCATCAGGCCCCATATGATGCGTATCTGGGGGCGGGCGACCACTAGATGTAGGGCTTGCCGCGTTGGGGCGGTTCTAGACCGAAGCGCCTGATAGTTATGGATTTTGGATCATGAGCAGCAGCGAAGCGGTATTGCGGACAGTCGCCGAGGCCCCCAAGGCCGCCCCTGGACGCGCCGAACGTCCCGCCCTGGCCCTGGTTCGCAAGGTCCAGGTCGACCGTTCGCGCGACGCCCTGCTGACCGATTTTGGCAAGACCACCCTGGAGGATCGCTATCTTCTGCAGGGCGAGTCCTATCAGGACATGTTCGACCGGGTCGCCACCGCCAATGCCGACGACGCCGACCATGCCCAGCGCGTCTATGACTACATATCCAACCTCTGGTTCATGCCCTCGACCCCGGTGCTCTCCAACGGCGGTGCCGACCGGGGCCTGCCGATCTCCTGCTTCCTGAACGCCGTCGGCGATTCGCTGGAGGGGATCCAAGGGGTATGGAACGAGAACGTCGCCCTGGCTTCCAACGGCGGCGGCATCGGCACCTATTGGGGCGGCGTCCGTTCCATCGGCGAAAAGGTAAAGGGTGCCGGCCAGACCAGCGGCATCATCCCCTTCATCCGGGTCATGGACAGCCTGACCTTGGCCATCAGCCAGGGCTCCCTGCGCCGCGGCTCGGCGGCGGTCTATCTCGACATCCACCACCCGGAGATCGAGGAGTTCCTGGAGATCCGCAAACCCTCGGGCGACTTCAATCGCAAGTCCCTGAACC
>JANPAO010000654.1:0-2443 GCA_031429955.1 Phenylobacterium sp.
CAGACCGCCGCCGCCATACTCCGCCGGCCAGGTGGGCGTGGCCCAACCCTTCAGGCCAATGGCCTTGCGCCAGGCCTTGAGCTCGGCATTGGTGGTGGTCACCTCGGTCGCCGCCAGACCACCCTTGCCCTTCAGCGAGGCCGGGAAGTTGGCCGCCAGCCAGGCCGCAGCCTCGCCGCGAAAGGTTTCAAGCTCCAGGTCGCTTCCGAAATCGGCCATGTCGGTCCTCCAGCAGATCGGTGTTTGACCCCAGTCTAAGCCACCCCGCCATCAGGCCAAAGCCTGACGTTGCGGCAGGGTGACCGAGCGACAATCTGAGACGGTCAGGGCCGATGCTGCTGAGGCGCTCAGCCGCCGCAACCCCCGCCCCGCGCGGTCCAGGACATCCCGCCATAGCTGAGGGTCAAGGTCTGCGGCAGCCCGCCTGTGGGGCTCACCGGTTGTGCGGAGCTGACCAGGAAGTCGTGCAACTCGACCTTATAGTAGGTTTCGTCGCGCCCGCCGGCCTTGCGAATGTGCATCACGCCCTGGGGAATCCGAGTGCCGCCGGTGACCGCCGCCGCCAGGGTCTGGCTGCTGGGAATCTCGGGGCCGGAGATCGTCGTTCGCCCCGGACCAGACCCGCCCTGGCAGCCCTGAAGGGTCGCGGCCAGCCCAACCTGCTTGAGATTGTTCTGGGTCTGCATACGGCCTGAGCTATCGGGGATCAGCAGGGTGATGTCGTCGGCCGCGGCCAGGGTGGGGCCTGCCAGGCAGGCCAGGGCTGCAACGGTGGGGATCAGGGTGCGTAGCATGGGATCTCTCCTGGAGCGCGTTCCGAAAAGCGGGAACCGGTTCTCGGATCAAACGCGTGATAAAACAAATAGTTAGGGCGGACATCTTAGTCCATCAGACCGCCGCTCTAGGGGACAGGTTGCAGGGTCAGGGTTTCGGGGGCGCGGGAGGGGTGCCTTGACGGACCATCTGGACGGCGGGCAGCAGCAGCGCTGTCGGGTCCGCCGAAGGGGCCGGCGCGAAGTCTTCTGGGCGGGCCTCGTGGACCTTGCCGGTGGAGATCCCCACCTGACCCGACCCGATCTTGCTGAGATCAAGCCTCACCCCGCCCCGCCCAACAGTGGCCGTCTCCTGGCTCGACTGGGCCTGGTTTTGCGGCACCGGTTGTGGGGCAGGCCCCGTCTGGGGTTGAGCGGCCGCCAGCAGCAGAGTTCCGGCAAGCGAAAGAAGGTCCATGGCAAGGTCTCCAAATGTGGCGACCCGCGGTCGCCGTTCTGGACGCCCTGATGCGCTGTCGGCTGCGATGCGATCAGGTGCATTGAGGCACAGCGACGGGTGCGCCGGGTTGCATTTGGATGCATGTAGCTGGACGGGATCAGCTGCCGCGCCTAGAGTTTCGGCATGTCGGGATCAACATTCGGCGCGAAACTGGAGCTGGTGCTGAAGGTGTTCAGCCTGAGCCGCGCCCACCTGGCCTCGGCCCTGTCCGTCGACAAGTCCCTGGTGGGACGCTGGGCGGCGGGATCGGTCACCCCCTCGGCCTACAACCTGGCCCGCCTCACCCGCCATATCGCCAGTCTCAGGCCCGACTTCACCATGCTCGACTGGGACCGGGACCTCGGCGAGTTTGCCGCCCTCTTCGGTGCCAAGCCTCCACAGCCGGCGGAGACCGCACCGGCCTCCCAGGGGATGGACGGGTTCCCCTTGGCGATCATGGATCAGATCCGCACCGCCACTGCGGCCCGCGCCAAGGATCTGGAATGCTTCTTCCGCACCACCCGCCCGGCGGAGGCCGCCCCCGGCCGGTTCCTGCATGACCAGGGGATCGTGCGCCTCCATGCCAACGGCCTGCTGGAAGTCCGCATGGGGGTCCGCGAGACCGTCTATCGCGGCTGGCTGTTTCCGGTTCGCGGCCAACTGTTCTGCATCGCCACCGACGCCGCCAACGGTGCCCTGGTCTTTGCCATCTTCAGCAGTGCCCCCGCCGGTCGCATTCAAAGACTCGATGGCATCACCCTGGGCAGCAGCAGCGGATCCCTCCCCGGTCTCGCCGCCGCCCCCATCATCCTGGACCGGATCGCCGACCTCACCGGTGACCCACAGCGCGATGAAGAACGTTACCTTCAGATGCTGACCAATGAGCCCCTGGCCGCCGAGGGCTCAGTCCCCCCCGATATCCTGGCTCAGCTTTCCCGCGACTTTGGTCCCTCACAACTGGCCACCGGTGGCGATTGGCTGTTGAGCATCCCCCTGCATCGCTCCCTGGCCCGCAGCGTCGCCGCCATGGCCGATGGGCTCTAGGCCAAGGCAAGATCGCCAGCGACACGCCCGCCTCAGCCGAACGTCACCTTCCTCAGACGCCCTTGCGGGCCGCAAGGTCCCCCAAAGGGTGGAGTACCTACGTGATCAGATCCTCCCCCAGGCCCTAGGCCGATGTGGGGGAGGTGGC
>JANPAO010000655.1:0-4715 GCA_031429955.1 Phenylobacterium sp.
CTGGCCCGCTTCCCCACCATCGAGGTCGTGGGCGAGCCAGGATTTCCTCCCAGATGATCTGTAGTTGCAGCTCGGCCACCCTGTTGCCGACGCAGCGATGGACGCCAAACCCAAAGGACAGGTGCTGGCGAGGGCGCTCGCGGTCGATGATGTAGCTGTCGGGGTTGGCGATGACCTCGTCGTCGCGGTTACCCGAGACGTACCACATGGCCACCCGGTCGCCCTTGCGGATGGTCTTGCCGCCGATCACATGGTCCTGGGTGGCAGTGCGGGCCATGTGGGCCAGCGGCGTCTGCCAGCGAATGGTCTCGGAAACCATTGAGGAGATCAGGCCGTGATTCTCCCGCAGCTTGCGGTACTGGTCCGGGTTTTGGTTCAGGGCATAGATCGATCCTGAGATGGTGTTCCGCGTCGTGTCGTTGCCGCCGATGATCAGCAGGGTGACGTTACCGTGGTATTCGTGGACATCCATGTTCCGGGTGGCGGGATTGTGAGCCAGCATGGAGATCAGATCGAACTGCGGGTCCTGCGCATTCACCCGGTCGTTCCAAAGACCGTCGAAGGCGGCAAAGCACTTGGCCAGTTCTTCGCGCTTCTGTTCCCAACTGGTGCACACACCGTGACCCGGGGGATTGGTCATCATGTCTGACCAATAGGTCAGGTCGCGACGTTGCTCGAAGGGGAAGTCGAACAGGGTGGCCAGGGTCATGGCCGTCAGTTCCTTGGAAACCAGGTCTACCCAGTCAAAGGTCTCGCCGATGGGCAGGCCATCCAGGATGGCACCGGCGCGCTCACGGATCACCGGGGCCATGCGGTGAAGATTCTGCGGGGCCACCGCTGGGCTGACCGCCTTGCGCTGGGCGTCGTGCTTGGGCGGGTCCATGCCGATAAAGCTTGGCCGCGTGGGCCGGCCTGCTGACTGGGCCCTGGCCTCCAGGCTGGCCAGCACGATGCCGTCGGCCGAGGAGAACACCTGATGATTGGTGTCGATGGCCATGATGTCATTGTACTTGGTGACTGACCAGTAGGGGCCGTAGTCGCTCTCGGCGGTGTAGTGGATCGGCGCCTCACGGCGAAGGCGCTCGAACTGGGCCCACATGATGTCCTGGGCGAACAGTTCGGGTTGCGCGGGGTTCATCTGGTCAAGGGGAACGGCATTGGCCAGGGCCTGGGCCTCCTGGCGGATATCGACGGACCCGTCGCTCATGATCGCTCTCCCAATCGGGCGAGGACTCATGGACCCCGCACCTAGTTATTGAGACCATCACGGCGAACCGAACACTGTATTGCAAGGACCATCTCGATCCTCACGCCTACCGGACGGGCGGGGGATAGTGCAGACCCGGCTGCGGGGCGTTCCACAGGGCGTTGAGACCCCGCTCCAGCTTCAGAGCCGTGCCGGACCCAAGATTGCGCCGGAAGACCTCATCATAGGACCCGACGGCGAGAATCTCCCGATAGGCCCAGTCGGGCTTCAAGCCCAGCTTCGGACCCAACTCACCTTCCACCCCCAGCAGACGACGTACCCGGGGATCGCTGGAGGTGTCGCGCAGTTTGCCAACATTGGTCGAGGTGACCTTCAATTCCTCAGCCAGCATCAGGGCATAGACACTCCAGGCCACCACGTCGCGCCAGGCCGGATCGTCCTGCCGCACAACCGGCCCCAAGGGTTCCTTGGAGATCACCGTGGGCAGGATCACATGGGCGTTGGGGTTGTTCATCAGCGACCGGGCCGAGGCCAGGGCTGAGATGTCGGCAGTAAAGGCGTCGCAGCCCTCGGCTTGGTAGGTTTCCCGCGCCTTGGCCTCGGTATCCAACACCACATCGCGGTGCTTCAGGCCCCGAAGCTTGAAGTACTCGATCAGATTATCCTGGCTGGCGGTTCCGGCTTGAACGCAGATCCGCGCGCCGTTCAACTCATCGGCGCTGGCCAGGGCCAGGGCCTTGGGGGCCAAGAACCCCTGACCATCAAAATAGGTCACGACCGGAAAATCCATGCGCCCTGCGTCGCGACTGAGAGTCCAAGAGGTATTGCGCGACAAGATGTCGATCTTGCCCTGGCTGAGAGCGGCGAAGCGATCCTGGCTGGCGATGGGCGTAAATCTCACCGCCTTGGCGTCCCCCAGAACCGCCGCAGCCACCGCTCGACAGATATCGACGTCAAAACCTCGCCAGGCATTCTTCTCATCGCGGAACGCAAACCCGACGAGCCCAGGATGAACCCCGCAGGCCAACCAGCCCCGAGCCCGCACGGCCGCCAGGGTCGGGCTGGCCTTGGCCCGCAGCACCTGGGTGGCGGCATCGGTCTGCGCGGTTGTGGTGGCAGGGGCCTCTGGCGCTGCAGGGCCGCGACAGGCGGCCAGGCCCAGGCAAAGCCCAAGCGCCACAGCAAGACGTTTCCACAGATGCTTGATCACAAACCTCACCGGGGCTCTAAAGGGAGCGGGGTATTGTCGCCCCTGTTCCCTCCGAGCCGTCAAGCCGCATGGCTGAAGAAACCCGCCTAATCCACGCCGGTGCCACGCCAAAGTCCTTGGTGAAGACCGTGGGCCCGCCGATCCAGAAGGGCTCCACCGTCCTCCTGCCAACGGCGGAGTCGCTCTATGACGACGAGAACTTCATCACCTATGGGCGCAAGGGCCTGTCTGCCCAGTCTGCGCTTCGCGAGGCTCTGACCGAACTTGAAGGCGGTTTGGATACCTGCCTCTACCCCTCCGGCCTGGCGGCCCTCACCGGGGCCATGCTGGCTGTGCTGAAGGCTGGCGACGAGATGTTGGTGACCGACAGCATCTACAAGCCTACCCGGCGGTTCTGCGACCACGTGCTTCGTCGCTTCGGCGTGCGGGTTGGCTACTATCCCCCAAGCCTGGCACCAGAGGCCCTGCTGGCCCTGGCCAGCGACGCGACCCGCCTGATCGTGGTGGAGAGTCCCGGATCTCTGTCTTTCGAGATGCAGGACCTCCCGGCCATTGCCCGCCTGGCCCGCCACCGAGGCATCCTGACCCTGGCCGACAACACCTGGGGGGCCGGCTATCTGCACAAGCCCCTGACCCTGGGCATAGACATCAGTGTCCAGGCCCTGACCAAGTATGTCGGCGGGCACTCAGATGTCTTCATGGGATCGGCCAGCGCCCTTGATCCGCAGATTGCCGGGGCCCTCGATGCCGGGATCACGGATCTGGGATGGGCGGTGTCGCCGGAAGACGCCTACCAGATGCTGCGGGGCCTGCGGACGCTGCCATTGCGCCTGGCGCGCCACGGGGCGAGCGGCCTGCAGGTGGCCGAATGGCTGAGGCAGCAGCCGCAGGTTGCCCGGCTTTTGCACCCTGCCCTGCCCGGCTGCCCTGGGCACGATATCTGGGCGCGCGACTATTCGGGAAGCTGCGGCCTGTTCGGCTTTGTGTTTCATCATGCCCCGGAGCGCGCCGTGAACGCCTTCCTGGGTGCCCTGGATATCTGCGGCCTTGGCTTTTCCTGGGGTGGGTTCGAGAGCCTGGCGATTTCCTGTGATCACCAACTCACCAGCCGCAGATTTCCCCACGACTATGGTGGTCCCCTGATGCGCCTGCATGTGGGTCTTGAGGACCCTGAGGACCTGATCGCCGACCTAGGTCGTGGTCTGGACGCCTTTAGCGCCGCGAGCGCCTGAACTCCCTGGCGCGCCCTGCAGGACTCGAACCTGCAACCGCCTGCTTAGAAGGCAGGTGCTCTATCCAGTTGAGCTAAGGGCGCTGGGAAACCCTAATGGGTCCAGGGTTGCTTGCGGCTGAAGGCGAAGTTGTCCGCATAGGCCTTGATGATGCGCTTGGCCGGCTTGGGGTCGAACAGTTGAAAAGCGATGCCGCGTGCCTGGGCATAGGCCACGGCCTCGTCAGACGTCTCGAAGGCCAGGCGGATTTGACCGTCGGTCTCAACGGTCTCAGTCCAACCCATCAAGGGCTCAGAGGCTCTGGCGGTCTCGGGGGCAAATTCCAGCAACCAGTCCTTGGTCTTGGCCTTGCCTGACTGCATGGCATTCTTGGCCGGACGGTAGATGCGCGCGAGCATGTCGCCCCCTTGGGGTAGAGAGGTTTGGCCGGTGCTGGTCGGGGCGAGAGGATTCGAACCTCCGACCCTCTGGTCCCAAACCAGATGCGCTACCAGGCTGCGCTACACCCCGAAAAGCACCGGCGGGCGTGGGATATAAGGCTTTGGCCTTTCCCGCAAACGATAGGACAGGATTGTGCAAATAAGGCTCTGGCCACGCGGCAAAGGTCGGCCTCGACCAAGACCTCCTGAACCTGCTAGTTTTCGCGACTTCGCCGCAGGAATCTGATGCTCAGCCTTAAGAAAAAGTCCAAACGGACCCAGCGCATGGAGCTTCGCAAACGCGCCAAGTTCTGGGACACATATGGCGACCGGATTCGGGTGACCGTGATTGCGGTGGTCACGATTGTGGGGGCCACCCTGTTGGCTAAGATGTCCCTGGGCTAGTCCAGCGCCTCAGGCGGGTGGCGCGCGCCGGTGCATTAGCTTGAAGACCCCCGAAGCCCGGACCACGTCATGGCCGCCGACATAGGCGCGGCCCTCCACGAAGGCGACATCACGGGTCGCCCGGGTGACCCGTGCATCTCCCAAGACCCATTCACCTACCCGTGCCATGTACAGGAAGTCCACCGACAGGTGAATGGTGACCGACCGGGTCTTGGTGTGGCGCCAGACCGCGGCCGCCAGCA
>JANPAO010000656.1:0-5028 GCA_031429955.1 Phenylobacterium sp.
CTCGAGGCCTGGCTGCCGGGCCAGCCGACCGATCCCCCGGTTCCCCGCGTCGCCGTGGTGGGAGCCGGCATTGCCGGGGCCAGTGTCGTCCGCGCCCTGCGTGCCCTGGGGTGCGAACCCTGCCACATCGAAGCGCAACACCTGGGTGCCGGGGCCTCTGGCAACCCCGCGGCCCTGGTTACCCCGCGCCTGGACGCGGGGCTTGGACCGCTGGCGGCTTTGTTTGCCCAGGCCTATGGACGCGCGCTGCGCCGCTATGGCACCACGCCGAGTGCCGTACTGGCGCGGGGCGTGCGGCACCTGGCCAGCGGATCCAAGGACCCCGCGCGGTTTGCGAAGATCGCCGAGAGCGACCTCTTCGAGCCGGGTGCGCTTGTGGTGGGGCCGGGGACCCTGGGTCTGTCCGATGCCTTGACCGTGGACCCCGCTGCCATCCTGTCTGCCTGGTGTGGCGAGATCCTACGCGCTCAGGTGACATCTCTGTCGCGAGACGACGGCGTCTGGAGCCTCTGGGACCCACAAGGCGACCTGGTGACCAAGGCCGAGGTGGTGATCCTGGCCGGCGGCTACAGCCAGCTTTGGCCCAGCCCCGATCTGCGTCCGGTCCGGGGCCAGGTAAGCTGGACCACGGGGGGTGAACAGGCTCCGGCAACCGCCTGGGGCGGCTATCTGATCCCCACCGCGCGGGGCCTGTTGTTTGGAGCCACCCACGACCGCGACGATGAGGGCCTGGAGGTGCGCCAGACCGACCACGCCCGCAACCGAGCCACCCTGGCCGAGGGCTTCCCCGACCTCGCCGCCCGCCTGGAGCTCGAGCCGCTGGAGGGCCGCGCCGCGCTGCGGGCCTCCACCACCGACTACATGCCGCTGGCGGGCCCCGCCCGGGGGGCCGAGCCTGGCCTGCTGTTGCTAGGGGGCTTTGGATCACGAGGGTTCTGCCTGGCCCCCCTGCTAGGGGAGCATGTGGCCGCCTTGGCGCTCGGGGCCCCCTCCCCCCTCAGTGCCGAGCACATCGACCTGGTCGACCCAGGCCGCTTCGCACGCCGGGCCGCGCGCAGGGGTCGGACGGCGGGGTGAAGGTGTCGGTGGGGCCACCGAAGCAAGAGTCAAAGTCCCCCTCAGTCAGCTTCGCTGACAGCTCCCCCAGGAGGGGAGCATCTGGCTTTTCAGATCCTCCCCCAGCGCGCAGCGCGATGTGGGGGGTGAGGAGCGCCGTCCCGCGCTTGCGGGCCGGATGGGATCGACAATGATTTGTCGATCACCGCGACGAACACGCGGGCCGGAGGTCCGTGACGGAGGGGGATCGCCGTAGGCGACACCTGCATCCCCAAACAAGAGTCAAAGTCCCCCTCAGTCAGCTTCGCTGACAGCTCCCCCAGGAGGGGAGCATCTAGTGGATCCTCCCCCAAACAGAAAGGGCGCCGTCCAGTGGACGACGCCCCTCCGTAAGTCAGGTCCGGCGACGGGGGGACCGCCGCCGGAGATCAGAAGTCCTAGAAAGTCTTCTTCACGCCAACCTTGATCACGCGGCCCAGCGGGTTCCCGTTGGTCACGTCGTAGTTATAGAAGCTCTGGGCGAAGGGAGGATCGGTATCCAGCAGGTTCTGGACACTGAGGCTGGCCGTGGTTTCCCAAGGCAGTTCCACCCGCAGGGTCAGGTCATGCTGGAAGTAGTCGTCCAGCTTACCGACACTTTGGTAGACGCCCGTCGCGTAGTTGTAGCGGCAGTCAGCCGTGGCACCGGCGCCGGCATCACCCACGCAAACCGCGGCAGCAATGGTGGTGCCTTCGCGATAGAGCATCTGATAACGCAGGTTCCAGTTCTCACCGGTGACATTGACGAAGGCCGAAGCGCGGGTCTTGGGGAACGAGTAGAACTCGCCCGCCAGGTCGTGCTTGCCGGCCCGGTCGAGCGCCGGGGCGATGACGATGGACGGATCTTCCAGCAGGGTGGTGGCCCCACGGCTGTATTCCTTCGTCAGGGTCGCTTCGGCACCCACGGTCACCTTGGTGTCGTAGAAGTCCATGCCGAAGAAGTTGTCGAAGGCGTACTCACCACGGAGGTCATAGCCGGTGGTCTTGGTGTCCTGGCCGTTGACGATCTTGATGGTGCCCTGAAGCATGTTGGCGGCACTGCAGACGCCGCCAATGAACACAAAGCGCGCGGCAAAGGCGGGCTTGGCGCAGTTGGTGGCGTTGATCGCGCCAATCAGTTGACCTGCGTCCTCAACGATCAGTTCCTTCTTGAAGTCGAAGGACCAGTAGTCGACCGAGGCCGTGAAGCCTCCGAAGTTCACCAGCACGCCGATATTGGACGTATTGGCGGTCTCCGGCTCAAGGCCCGGGTTGTTTTCGGTGACGACCGCGCGATAGGAGCCGGCGACGTTGCGAACACCCTTGCTGCTGCCCGGCGTGAGGGCGGCTTGGCCCGGGGCCCGGAAGGTCGTGCCGGTCGAACCGCGGAGGGCCAGCCAGTCCATCGCCTGCCAACGGGCCGAGACCCGCGGGTTGGTGGTGGAACCGACATTGCCGCCGAAATCTTCGTGGCGAACGGCCGCGCTGACATCGAGGTTATCCAGCACCGGCAGCTTCACTTCGGCGAACACCGCCCCGACCCTGCGGTCGACGTCGAAGTCCCTTTGGGCACCGAAGAACACGAAGGGGCCGACGGGGCTGGGGCAAAGGCCCTGCTGGCCGTCGATGGAGTCGACGCAAGGCGTGGCCTGCACGTCGCCCAGATCCGACCAGTCCTGCTGGCTGCGATCAAAGCGATACTGCACCCCGGCCGCCCAGGCGATGTTACCACCGCCCAGAGCGATGCTGGTTTCCTTGGTGATCACCGCGTCGGCCACCAGGATCTGGTTGGTGTTGACGTTGGTGTACTGGCCATAGAGCCACTTCTTCATGGCCGGATCATTGGCCACCGATGCCACATAGAAGGGGTTCGCATTGCCATTGATGGCGCTGACGGCGATGCCGTTGCTGAAGGGGTTGAGGTATTTACAGGCCCCGACGCCGGGCGTGCCGGTGACATAGTTACAACCCGCGCCGCCCAGTCCGTTGAAGGCCCGCTGGATGCGGTTCACCAACAGGTCCTGGGTGGTGTTGATGGATTTGTTTTCCATGAAGGTCAGGGCGGTGTCCCAGGCGATGCCGTCAAGCATGCCGCCGTCGAACTTGCCGCTGAGGCCGCCGGAGACCCGGTACTGGGTCCGCTCGATCTGTTCGTGATCGGCACCGTCGGAGTTGGTCGGATGGCCTTCGACCCCGATCAGACGCCAGCCGGTTTGGCTGGTGGTGACGCCGGCGGCCATGGCCGTGCACTGGGCGGCGGAAAGCGGGGCCACGCAATTGGTGCGCAGCGCGATCAAGCCCGGGTTGGTGGCGGGAATGAAGAACCGGGTCTGGTTGTTATAGCCCGGAGCCGCCGTCGAGCCCGACGTATTGGCGGTGGGGAACTGGGTGGTCAGGTTGGCGGGCGAGATCCGCTGGTCGACCACGTTACTGCGGTTCCAGGCGACTTCAGCGTGGAACTTGGTGGTGTCAGAAAGATCATAGTTGACCTCGCCGTAGAGCTGATAGTGTTGCTCTTCGGTCTCCAGATCGTTGAAGTTGCTGAACTGATAGCGGCAGAGTGCACCCGCGCTGGCGACGGGCTTCAGCCCGCCAGACAGCTCCTGGGAGCCCAGGACGTTACAGCCATTGTCGCGGAACAGGGCACCGCCTGCAGGCGTACCATAGCTGCCCGGGCTCGCAGAGCCTGACCAGCCGCCGTAGAAGACTGATTCAAACGGGCGCACCGCGAAGTCGCGGTCCTGGGCATCCAGACGACCGCGAGCGCGGTAGCCGGCCGTGATCAGGGCGTTGCCGTTCTCGAACACCTTGCCGTAGGCGAGGCTGGCGTCGTAGTCGCCGTTGGAGTCCTTGATGAAGGCGTAGTTGCCGTTGAACTCAAAGCCGTCGAGGTCCTTACGGGTGATGAAGTTCACCACGCCGGCGATGGCGTCGGAGCCGTAGGTGGCGGCGGCGCCGTCCTTCAGGATCTCAAGACGACCCACAGCAGCGGTGGGGATGAAGTTCAGGTCCTGGCCACCGCCCTGGAAGGCAGCCGCGGTGGTGTCGGCCATCCGGCGACCGTTCATCAGCACCAGGGTGCGCGAGGAGCCCAGGCCGCGAAGGTTGATGGTCGCGGTGCCGGCACCGCCATTATAGCGATTGCTCTCGCCGAGGGAGGACTGGGCCGCCGTCAGGGTCTTCACCAGCTGGACGATGCTGGGCGCGCCCTGCTTGGCCAGTTCCTGGGTGCCGATCACGTCAACCGGCTGGGCGGCCTTTTCAGACGTACCTGCGATGAACGATCCGGTGACGACGACTTCGTCGACGGTCGTGGTTCCCTGGGCAGAGGCGGCGCTTGCCGATCCCAACACCATGAGGGCGGCGAGCATGGAGCCACCGCAGAAATACCTGCTTTTCAACATTGACCTTACGTTTCCCCTTCGAGAGCCGCCCTTGAATTATGGTGGGCGGATTGACTCTTATCGAAGGCTCCATCTTCAAGCCCTTCGCCGCCAAGCGCCAGATTTTTTTCGAGGTGGCTTTGGTGGCGCGTAAATGCTGCGGCGCACAATGACGCCGGGGTATTTGGCGGCGCACGGCCCTTTGCGGCGGGGTCTCAGCTACGCTCGGTTGGCGTCATGGGCGGTCGAGACTATAACAAATCCCGTCAATAGGTCGCCATTCTGGGGAATGTTCGCCACTTGAGATTGCGAGCGACGGGGCCGAGCCCTTCCCGGCGAGAGCCTTGGGTGCGGTGCCGCATTGGCCCGTTTCCGGTGTTGCAAGAAAGCCGCGTTCTTACGGAGATTCACAAACGGGGTTCCGCCGGGTCACGTTCCAAACACCTCACGGCCCCAATCTGGGGTTAGGGGATAGGGTGATGATCGGGCCTTGTCGGCTGGCGACAGTGACTCGACCGCCACACGCGCAGAAGCCAGGGTCGTAGGTCCGTTGCCCTTCTCCCCCTTGCGG
>JANPAO010000657.1:0-8077 GCA_031429955.1 Phenylobacterium sp.
CCCGGAGCGAACGGGTCAGATGGGGGGTGAGCACCAAGGGAGCCCTGTCCAAGCCGACCCTCACCTCATCCAGCGGCCGATAGACGAAGATGTCGGGGTCCAGATAGGTCACTGATCCAACCCCCTCCTGGCCCATCAAGGCGCGGAAGGCATGAGGCTTGACCGCCGTGTTCAGTTCCAGGGCGTCGTAATAGGCGCACATCGCGCCGAAGTCGGGGGTCAGGGTCGCGGCATCAACCACGCGAATTCCAGCGTCGGCGAAGGTGATGGGGCCGTCGGTGGCGATGACCACCCGGGCGCTTGTCGGCTCGGCAATCGCCAGGCTCGCCATCAGGGTAGCCGCCTGGGCGGCGTAGTTCCGTGACACGATGGTGAAGACGACGTCCACGGGGTCTCGCGCCTCGCCTTTGGAATCGATGGATTAGATCATGACGACCTAGGGGTTAGAAGGCGATGAAGGAGAAAAGGGTGCCTTGTGCGCGACGGCGAGGCGCAGCTTCATCGGTCGCCGCGTCAGGACTCCGCCAGCAGGGCATCCAGGTTCTTGATGCTGGCGACGGGAGAGGCCACCCCGCCCTTCATCACCATGACCTTGTTGCAGTAGAGCCGGATCAGCTCGATGTCGTGAGAGGCCAGCACCAGGATGCCGGCGCGCTCCATCAGCGACAGCAGCCGCCGATGGGCGATCTTCTGGAACTGGGCATCGCCCACCGCGATCCACTCGTCCATCAGCAGAACGTCGGCCTCGACGGCGGTGGCCACAGCGAAGGCCAGGCGCGCCTGCATGCCGGCGGAGTAGGTCTTGAGGGGCATGGCCAGGAAGGGGCCCAGCCCGGTGAACTCGCCGATTTCCTCAAGCTTGCCTTCGATCTCGCGGGCGGTCAGGCCGGCTATGCGGCCTCGCAGGCGGATATTGTCATAGCCGGTGGCCGAGGGGTCGATCCCCAGGTTGAGGTCCAGCAGAGAAGCGATCTGGCCGTGGATCTCGATCTGGCCTTCGTCCGGCTCGTAGGCCCCGGAGAGCGCCCTCAGCAGCGTGGTCTTGCCCGAGCCATTGTGACCGATCAACCCCAGCCGATCTCCGGCCTTGAGCTGGATATTGACCTTCGACAGCGCCGTGACCTCGGTGGCACCGGTCAGAGACGAGCCCAGCCGCCCGCCCACCGTGACCACCGCCAGGCTCTTCTTCAGGGACTTGGCATCCACGCCATAGACGGGGAAGCGCAGGGTCAGGTCGCTGACCGCGATGGAGACCTTGGGGCCCTTCATAGGTAGTGCACGATCCGCCGACGGGTGAGGGAGAAGACGGTGAAGGTGCCAAGCCAGCCCGCGACGGCCAGGCCTGCCAGGATCGGGTAGGTCCCAGACCCCGCCTGGCCCCCCAGCAGGGGCGCTCTGATGCCGTCGATCATGTGGAAGAAGGGATTGAACACCAGGATGAGGTGGGCAAGCCCCCCGCTCATCCGCCCCGGCTGCCAGAAGATCGGGGTCATGAACATGGCAAATTGCATGATCGAACCCACGATCTGGGGCACGTCGCGGAAGCGTGCCGAGGCAATGCCCACCGCCATGCTGGCCCAGGAGACATTCAAGAGAACCAGTCCCACCCCGAGCAGGGCCATGGGCACATTGGCCACCTTCCAGTAGCCAAACCAGATCAGCACCACGACCACGATCACCAGGTGGTGGGCCAGGTTGATCAGGTTGCGCAGCACCGTGCGCCAGACAAAGGTGAACATCGGCAGGGATGTCTGGCTGAGCATGCCTGAGGCATGGACAAAGGTGTCGCAGCCCTCGGTGATCACGCCCACAATAACACCCCAGAACACCAGGCCCAGGGCGACGAAGGGCATGTACTCACGGATCGAAATCTTGAAGATCTCGGCATAGAGGAAGCCCATGCCCAGGATCATCAGACCCATGGACAGGGTGATCCAGAACGGACCCAGGATCGAGCCACGATAGCGCGAGACGATGTCGTGCCAGGCCAGCGACCAGGCGAGGTCAATGCGCCGGGTGGAGGCTTGAAGGTCGGCGAAGGCCATGCCGAACTCGTGCAGGGTGCCATGGCGACCCGTGCGCAGCATGTGTTCCGAGGTTTGCATCGACGCTCCCGACCGGTGCCGCTGGTAACAGGTCGCATTTTGCGGCGCAAGCGCGGCGCTGGCTCCCGATTTCCCCTGAATTCAGTAGATTTTGTCCCTCCTCGGCGGCCGGTCGCGGGTCGGGCCGGCGGAGGGCCGCGCGCCGCCGGGCCCGTCCCGCAGCCTGCGGGATGGCTCCTCGCCCCTATCGCGGCGGCGGCTCGAACAGCTCGATCGGATTGCCGGAGGGATCTTCGATCAGAACCTGCTTGCCGCCATTGCCTTGCACGATTTCATTGCGGAAACGACCGCCTGCGGCCTTCAATCTTTCGACTTCGGCCTCCAGATCCCCGATCTCCAACTGGATGCGGTTCCATCCGCCGGGTGCGGGCACATCGCCGTTCGGCATGCTTTGACCCGCACCGCCGGCACCTGGACGATTTAGAAACATTCGCAAAGGTCCGCGACTGAGCCGCGCGAAGCCGGGGCCTGCCTGCATGTCGACATTGAAGCCCAAGAGGTCGCGATAGAAGGCGACGGCAGCGTCCACGTCGGCGACAATGTAGCGCACGCTGACGGTATCCATGTATCACTCCGTTCGCTGCACGGCGCGCCGTTGCACGCCGCATGGGGCTACAGCTCGCTCTCGTCCTGGAACGGTGGAGGGCTGGTCTTCATATGGGCGTGGTCGGCCCTGTACTGGTTAAAGTGGCGGCGGCCGGCTGGCGCGGGTTGGGAGGTCTCTCGGACCAGGCCGCCATAGGCCAGTTCCTGGGCCGTGCGCTTGCGAACCACAAACTCAATCCCACACTCCCCAATGGGGGTCAGGGTCTGGTCGAAGCGGGGAAGATCATAGCGGAAGGTGGCGTTCAAGAGAGCCAGCCTTTCGACATCGGCAGCCGGCCCCAGGCCCGACAGGAGCTCCATGAGGTTGACCGACCGGTCACTCCAGGATCGCGCCTTCAGGACCGTGAAGGTCCATTTGTGATCGCGGTTGTGGGTCGAGGGAAAGACGCCCTGCTCGTAGAGGTCCTCGTCGGGCACGGTCACCACCAGGAACCCGCCGGGCTTGATCACCCGAAACCACGAGGCGAGGCCTTCGATGGGATCGACGAGGTGCTCAAGACAATGGCTGGAATGGACGAAGTCCAGGCTCTCGGCGGCCAGGCCTGCCAGTTGCTGGGCGTCGCCATCCTCCCAGTCCCAGACCCGCACCCCAGTGAGCGCAGGAAAGAAGCTGGCATAGAGCGACAACGGATCGGGCTTGCCGCCAATGTCGAGGCCCGCGCCCACGAACCAGCGCCGGGCGAAGTTGGGGTCGGCCATGCGCCGGACGATGGATTTGGAGAGCTCTTTCACGCTTGCGGTCTAGCCGTTTTCGCCGGTCAGCGCACCACCCAGGATTCGACCCCAGCCTGGGTGAAGCGGGCCGGCTGGGCCGCGCCCCCATAGGTGGCGAGCAGGCGCTGGAGTCCGTCGCGGCGCGTCGGGTCGATCAGGAACATCATGAACCCCCCTCCGCCGGCGCCGGACACCTTGCCGCCAAAGGCCCCGAAAGCCTTGGCGGCTGAATAGACCTCATCGATTTTCGCCGAGGACATCTTGCTGGCGGTTCGTTTCTTCGACGCCCAGCCGGAGTCCAGCAGGGCACCGAAGCTGGCGAGGTCACCGCCCTGTAGCGCTTGGCGCATGGCGAAGGCGCAGGCCTTGATTTCATGCAGGGCTTCCAGGGAGCCTGGGGCCTGCCGCTTCATATTGGCGGTCTGCTCGTCAATGATCGAAGCCGACTCCCGTGAGACTCCGGTGAAGTAGAGAACGAGCGAGGCCTCCAACTCCTGCATCACTTGCCGGTCCACCGCCACCGGTTCCACCGTGACCTGATCCTGATCTGCAAAGTGCATAAAGTTGAGACCACCGTGGGCGGCGGCGTAGCCGTCCTGGTGGCCGCCGGCCAGACCAAGGTCCCGGCGCTCGATGTCAAAGGCCAGGGCCGCGATCTCCTGAGGTGACAGGGTGACCTCCAGCAGGCGCGCAAAGGCAGCCACCAGGGCCACAACCAGGGCCGATGACGAGCCCAGGCCTGATCCGGGCGGGCAGTCGGAATAGGTGGTGATGGTCAGGGGCAGGCTGCCGCCGCCGAGGTGTCGGGCGGTGAAGTGATTGTAGACGCCCCGGAGCAGTTTCAGGGGGTCCTCGACGGGGAGCGGACTGGAGGCGGCAGCGTTCCAGTAGTGCTCCTGATCAGCTGCCACCAACCGGATCTGGCGGTCGGTGCGTCGCTCCAGGGTGACGTGGGCAAACAGGTCGATGGTGGCGTTCAGCACCACCCCACCATGCTCATCGCAATAGGGGGAGACATCTGTGGTGCCGCCACCAAAGCCAAGCCGGAGGGGTGCGCGCGCGCGCACCAGGTGGTGGGGCATGAGTCTCGCCGGTTGCTGGACGTCTGATCCCGGGCGTAGTCGCAGGCTGGGCGCTTTGCAACCTGTCAGGACCCGTGCTAGCCGAGCCATCAGGGGAAAACTGATGCCGCCCACCGAGTCAGATGCTGCCGTGGTCCAGGCCCGCCCGGTCCGGCCGGCCTTTGTCCCGGCCCCTGGCCTTCCGACACTTGAGGGCTCGGGCACCTGGATCATCGTGCCGTGCTACCGGGTGCGGGATCATATCCTCAAGGTGATTGCCAAGATCCCGGCCTGGGCCGAAGGCATCGTCTGCGTCGATGACGGCTGTCCCGAACGATCAGGCGACTTCATCGAGGCCATGGCCACCGACCCGCGGGTGGTGGTGGTGCGGCTGTCGAAGAACCGCGGCGTCGGTGGTGCGGTCCTGGCGGGCTATGCCGAGGCGATCGCGCGCGGCGCTCGGGTCCTGGTCAAGGTGGACGGGGATGACCAGATGGACCTGGGCTATATCCCACACCTGATCGCGCCCATCCTCTTGGGGGAGGCTGACTACGCAAAGGGCAACCGCTTCACGTCCATCAGCCACCTAAAGGCGATGCCGGCGGTGCGGGTGTTTGGCAATGCCGCCTTGAGCTTCGCCGCCAAGGTCTCCACCGGCTATTGGAACGTTTTTGACCCCACCAATGGATTCACCGCCATCGAGGGCTGCGTCGCCCACCGGGTGATGGAAAAGCGGGTGTCGCAGCGCTTCTTCTTCGAAACCGATCTGCTCTACCACCTGGGCACCCTGAGGGCGGTGGTGCGCGATGTGCCGATCCCGGCGCGCTACGGGGAGGAGATCAGCAATCTGAGGATCGGTGCCATCGTCGGCCCCTTTGCCCTGAAGCACCTCACCAATTTTTGCCAAAGGGTGACGGGCCAGTACTTTGTCCGGGACTTTCATGCCGCGACCCTGGAGCTGATCTTCGGGACCCTGTTCCTGGCCTTCGGCGCCACCTACGGCTTCCATTGGTTGGCAACCCGCGTGCCGGGCCAGACCGCTTCGGCCGGCGTGGTCATGGCCGCAGCCCTGCCGGTCATCGTCGGGGTCCAGATGCTGCTGCAAGCCATGAACTTCGATGTGCTGAACACCCCCTCACGCCCCATCCATCCCTATCTGAGGGCCATCCAGCAGATGGAAGCGGCGGAGCCCGGTGCATGAAGGCCCTCGACTATCTCCTCTGCCTGGGGTTCGCCGTCGCCTTGCCGGTGGGCCAACTGCTGTTCAAGTGGGCCGCGCTCTATCAAGCCCAGCTAACTGGCCCAATGCCCTGGAAGCTGCTGAAGAACGCCCCGCTGATCGGGGCCTTTGGCTGGTATGGCCTGACCGCCCTAGTCTGGTTCTATATCCTGACCCGGACCCCGCTATCGACGGCCTATGCCTTCTCGATCCTGGGGTCAGCCTTGGTGCCGCTGATGGCCTGGGTGATCTTCAAGGAGCCGGCCAGTTGGAAGTTTGCGGTCGGCTATGGCCTTATGCTGGCGGGCTTTTTGGTGATTCTTCAGGCCAAGCCCGCAGGATAGCCTGTTCAACCTCGGCATAGGGTATGCCGTACATCCGCTCATAGAGCAGTGGTCCGTCATGGGGTCGCTCGGTGATCCGTCCTGGGGTCAGGGTTTGGTGACAGAACCCCCTCATCAGGTAGCTGGCAAACATGGCAGGCCATAGGCCAAGCCAGGATCGCCACTGGGACGGAAAGTGTCTGACCCCCAGGGCGAAACGGGTCCAGTCTGCCGCTGACAGTGGGGTTTGAATCGGCGGGCCATTCTCAACGAGAGGCCGGCCGGCGCGGAACAATCGAGCGGGAAGGCCTGCGCCATTGTAGAGGGTGATCTGCTCAAGCGGGATGTCACCGGCCACCCTGACCGCCAGGGCGGCGCAGGCATCGTGGTCCATATGCCCGCCTTCCCAAGCGGTGACGACGAGACGGTCGACCTTGCCGATCCTCGTCAGTTCCGCCGCCAGGCGCGTCGCTAGCTGTGGCAGGTGGCGGTGAACGGTACCATCCAATGCCCTTGAGCCTGCACCCAGGTGGACGACCCGGTGGCCCGCGATTCCCAGGGTAGCAAGGTAGGCCCGCGATTCTGCCAGCCGCAGCGCCGCCAGGTCAGGGGCCGCGTAGTCGGCGACATAGACAAACCACTGATCCTCACCCTGCCTTGCCAGCGACGCGATCAGCGGCGTGGCGAAGTACTCGTCATCGAAGTGCGCCAGGAGATAGACGACGGCCATGTCAGTAGGGGTCGAAGTCGAGGAAGCTGATGGCGGTCTGGGTCGCGCCGAGGCTAGCCGGTGCCGGGGCGTTCAAGGGGCGATAGATCAGATTGAGGGGTGAGGGGCGCAACCGCTGTGGCAACCGAATGAACCCCAGGCTTGCAAGGTCGAGGCGGGGTTCCAAGCCCAAGAACAGCGAGGCTCCGAGTGCCGGCCCGCCAGGCTCGCTCAGTCCCTCCCCGACAAAACCAGCGCAGCGCAGCCAGGGATACTGGGTTGGGGCTGAAATGACGGCCAGGCCGGGCCGGTCTCGGACCCCGTAGGTCCCGACCGGGTTGGCCAGTCTCCAGGCTAGCCGCCTGGGGGTCCAATCGATTCGGAAGCCCACACTGGCGCGTTCAAACTGTCGCGGCCAGCGGAGTAGCAGGCCCGCCTCCAGGGGGGCCACCAACTGGAAGCCCAGCTTGCGCAGGAAACCTGGCGTGGAGTTGGCGTTGGCCACGCCCATGACAAAGCCCTGGCCGGTCGCGGCGGCGGCGTCATAGGTCGCGCGGGCCAGGCTGGTGAACAGTCCCTGGCCCGCGAACTCGGGGTCTGTGGCGGTATTGAGAGACAACAGGCCGCGCAGCGACCGGTCGCCCACCCGCGCCATCGTCGGGCAGGCCGCGTAGTGGGCGCAGAGCCGATCGCCGTGCCAGGCGTCGAAGCCCAGGACCTCGCCATCGGGATTGTCTCTGTATCGCCAGGCCAGGGCCTGGGTGGAGAAATTGTCCGCAGTTCCGAACACCTTCTGCAGCAGGGTGGAATAGGCCCCTAGTTGGTCAGGGGTGGCCCCGGCCGGGCGGATCTGAAGGGTTGATGCGGCGCTCATGGGAGGGTGATCATGGGAGTGTCGGGATCGGACCGCAACGTGGCGTTTTTTGCGACTTCTCATCGGAGGCGGCGCGCCCTAACTCTGCGGTTGGACCGGGAGGCTGCCGATGCCGCGCGTGCGCTTGAACATCACCGCTGACGGCCTGGTCCGCGCGGTGCTGATTGGCGGCTTCCTGGTGGTGCTGGCCGGTGCCCTGCCCGGACATCTATCTCCCGACTCCGTGGCCCAGCTCAATGAGGGTCGGCTGGGAACCCGAGAGACCTGGGGTCCGGCGGCCTATGCCTCGATACTTGCGGTGTTTGATTCCATCGTGCCCGGCACCAGCCTCTATGTGGTGGCCAGCGGGTTCGTGCTGTTGGCGAGCCTCCTGAGCTTGCGAGGCCTTCGGCCCCGGGTGTCCTGGGTTGCGGTTCCGGTGGCGCTGTTGGTGGTCGCCTCACCGGCGGTCATGATCTTTCAGGGT
>JANPAO010000658.1:0-2273 GCA_031429955.1 Phenylobacterium sp.
TCAACCCGCTCGTATCGGCGCCCGGGGCGAAGGCCAGGCCTATGGGCGTGCGGTCATACGGGTCTTGAAGGCCCAGGCCCTGGCGACCTTTCAGGCGCGTACAGTCCACCATTGCCAGCAGTTGGGCACCAGGCTGCCGACGGTGACGGTGATGGATGCCCGGGGACGCTGGGGCTCCTGCCGCCAGGGTCTGCCGGGGCGAGCCGCCTCAATCCGCTATAGTTGGCGCCTGGCTCTGGCCCCCTTCGAAGTGGCCGACTATGTGGTGGCCCACGAATGCGCCCACCTGCTGGAAGCCAATCACGGGCCGGCCTTCTGGGGTCACGTCAAGACCCTGGTGGGGGACGAACGCCCCCACCGCGCCTGGCTGCGGACCCACGGCGCCAGCCTGCACGCCTTCGGCTCCGACGCGCCTTAGAACGGGATCTCTTCGGCGGGCTTGTCAACCGGGGCTTCAGGCTTCGGGGGAGCATCGAGATTATGTAGGTCGCCGTTTGGATCGGTGGGTGTAGCCTCGACGGCGGGTGGGGCGACCACGCCGCCGGGTATGGCCTGAGTCCGAAGCCGGGGGAGGGCTGCGGTCATGAAGTCACGCCAGATCCCGGCTGGTGCGCCGCCACCGGTGACCCGCTTCATCGGGGTATTGTCGTCCCGGCCCACCCAGACCGAGGTGACAAAGCCGCCCGTGTAGCCGACGAACCAGGCGTCGCGGTAGTCGCTGGTGGTGCCGGTCTTGCCGGCGATGTCAAAGCCCGGCACGCGGGCCTTTGTGCCGGTGCCGCTGGTGATCACCTGGCGCATCATCTGGTTCATGTACTGGAGGGCAGGTGAGCCGATCACCGCCCGGCGTTCGGCCTTATCGACCCCATGGTCATAGAGCACCTTGCCGCTGGCGGTGCGGATCCGCTCGATGCCGTAGCCCTTGGCCACGAAGCCGCCATTGGCGAAGGGCGCATAGGCCTGGGCCATCTCCATGGGGCTGACCTCCACCGCCCCAAGCGCCATGGAGGGGTCAAGCTGAATGTGGGAGGTGATCCCCAGGCGGCGGGCCGTGGACGCCACATTGCCGGTGCCCACATCATTGGCCAGGCGGGCGGCCACCGTGTTGATCGACTGGGCCAGGGCGCTCTGCAGGGTCATGGGGCCCAGGAACTTGGCGGTGTAGTTCTTGGGTTCCCAATTGCCGATTTTCAGTGGCTCGTCCACCACCGGCGTGGTGGGCGTGCGACCCTGTTCCATGGCGGTGAGATAGACGAAGGGCTTGAAGGACGAGCCCGCCTGGCGCTGGGCCATGGTGGCGCGGTCAAACTGGCTGTCCACATAGGAAGACCCGCCGACATAGGCTCGGATCCGGCCCTCCCCGTCGATGGCCACCAGGGCACCTTGACCCACGCCCTGGGCCTTGGCGGCCTCGACCCCGCGACGAAGCGCCTGTTCGGCGGCGGTCTGGATCGGCAGGTCCAGGGTGGTTTCCACCACCAGGTCCTCGGTGGGCTCGCCCACCAGGGCGCCGACCTGATCGTCCACCCAGTCGGTGAAGTACTGCGCTCGCTGGTTGGCCAGGACCGGATTGACCCGCACCGGCGTCTTGAAGGCCTCGGCCCTCTGGTCAGGGGTAATGGCGTGAGTCCGAACCATTTCGTCCAGGACGATGGTAGCGCGGCGGGCGGCGCGGTCAGACGCCGAGACTGGCGAATAGCGCGAGGGGCCCTTCATCATCCCGGCCAGCAGGGCGCTCTCGCCGATGGTCAATTGAGAGGCGGGCTTATTGAAGTAACGCTGTGATGCGGCCTCGATACCATAGGCCCCCGCCCCGAAATAGACCCGGTTCAGATAGAGGGCCAGGATCTCCTTCTTGGTAAACTTGGCCTCCAGCCAGACGGCCAGGATCAGCTCCTGAGCCTTACGACGATAGGTCTGGTTGGCGGTCAGAAACAGGTTGCGGGCTAGTTGCTGGGTAATGGTCGATCCGCCGCGCAACGGCCCGCCATTGTGGGTCAGATTATAGAGAGTAGAGCGGATAATGCCCCAAGGGTTGAAGCCCACATGCCAGTAGAACCAGCGGTCCTCGATGGCGATAAAGGCCTTGGGCACATAGGGCGGCAGCTTTTCGAGATCGACCGGCGGCGCATACTGACTGCCGCGCACCGCCACCAAGGCCCCGGACCGATCCAGATAGGAGATCGAGGGCTGGCGCTTGACGTCATAGAGCTTGGAGGTATCGGGCAGGTCGATGGCGAAGACCGCAAAGAAGGCCACCAGGAAGATCAGCC
>JANPAO010000659.1:0-3837 GCA_031429955.1 Phenylobacterium sp.
GCTCGGGCTGATCGATCCGAACATGTTCAAGTTCTGCTGGGTCGTGGATTTCCCGATGTTCGAATATGACGAGGAGGCCAAGAAAGTCGACTTCAGCCACAATCCCTTCTCGATGCCTCAGGGCGAGCTGGAGGCGTTGGAGACCAAGGACCCCTTGGACATCCTGGCCTACCAGTACGACATCGTCTGCAACGGCTATGAGCTGTGCTCCGGCGCGGTGCGGAACCATCGGCCAGACGTGATGCTGAAGGCCTTCGACATCGCCGGCTACGGCCCCAGCGTCGTCGAGGAGCAGTTCGGCGGCATGCTCAACGCCTTCCGCCACGGCGCTCCGCCGCACGGTGGTCTGGCCCCCGGCATCGACCGGATTGTCATGCTGCTGGCCGGCCAGACGGCGATCCGCGAAGTCATCGCCTTCCCGCTGAACCAGCAGGGTCAGGACCTGTTGATGAATGCGCCGTCCGAGGTTGATGACAAGCAGCTCAAGGAACTGCACGTCCGCCTGGCCCCGCCCATCAAGATCTGACCTCGGGTTAGTCGGTCAGCACCAAACGCCTCGGCGCAGGTGGAGCTGGCGGCGGCGGTGGGGGCGGTGGCTCCACGGGCGGAATGGGCATCATCGTCCATCGCACTAGGCTGCGACGGCAGGACTTGGCCAGGAGGCCGGGGGGCAGCTTGGTTTCGCTGTCACCACAGGCCTGGTCCAGTTGATCCTGGTTCAGGTTCTTGGCCCGGGAGAGATCGACGCCGGTGATGTTGGCATGCCGCAGGCTGGCATTGCGGAAGTCGGCCCCGGCGAAGGTGGCCCCCACCAGCACCGCGCCATCCAGGCTGACATCCCGGAAGTTGGCCTGATCGAAGCGACCGCCGCTGAGGAAACTGCCATTCATCTGCGCGTTACGGAAACTCGCCTGCCGGGCATCGACCTTGGCAAAGACAGCACCGTCAAAAGTGCCGTCGTCTAGCTGAGCCTTCCCCAGGCTTGCCCGAGTGAAGTTGGCCCCCTGCGCCTCAACATCCCGAAGATTGACCCGGGCCATATTGGCCGCTGAGAAGTTGACCCCCTTGGCGCGCACATCGCGAAGCCGTGCATCGGTGAGCGTGGCCGAGGAGAAGTTGGCCCCCACCATCATGGAGTCAGACAGGTCAGCGCGCGACAGATCGGCACCGGCGAAATTGGCCCCTAGGAACCGGGCATCCCTCAGGTCAGAACCCACGAGGGCTGCGCCAGAGAAGTTGGCCCCGTCAAACCGTGCGCCGGAGAGCTTGCGACCCGACAGTTCGCACTTGGCGCACGCTCCGCCAAAGGAGACCTGCTTGGCGACCTCGCGGTCCCCGGCCAGGGCTTGGGTGGCAAGAGGGACAAAGACCATCAGGGTCGCCACCGCCGCAGCGGCGCGGGTCAGGTTGACAGCAATGCGGTGTCTCGGAGGGACCATGAGCCAAACATGTGCCGTCGCGGGCGGCTTGACGCTACTTAAATCGCGGTAATTCTTGAGGGATTAGCAGCTGGGCACACGCAGGCCGGGTGGCAGATGGGTGGCACCATCCCCACAGGCATGGTTGAGCTGGGCCTGGCTCAGGCCCCGGGCGCGGTACATCTGCGCGCCTGACAGGTTGGTGCCTTCCAGCCGCGCTCCCGCGAAATTAGCCCCCTCCATATAGGTCCCCACAAGGCTGGCATGGGTCAGGTCGGCGCGGGCGAAGTTGGTGCTGGAGAACACCCCGCCATAGGCGTCGATGTCCCTAAGGTCGGCACCGCTGAGGTTGCTGCGGTTCAGGAACGACAGGCTCAGATTGGCCTGGCGCAGGCGGGCACCGGCCAGGTTACGCCCCTTGATCGCCAGGCCGGAAAAGTCGGCCTGGAACAGGTTGCATCCCGGGCAGTGGGCACCTCTGCGGACGGCGGCGATCTGGCTGGCGTTCTGGGCCTGGACGGGCAGGGCCAGGGCGAGCGCGGCCAGCAGGCTGATGAGGGAGAGGGGCTTCATCGACGAACAGGGCTCCGACCAAGAACCCTTGACTACACCGCCAAGCTTAAGGTCCGGTGACCATGCTCAGCCGGTCCGGTCGTTGGGGCCGGCACGGACGCCGCAGCTTTCGCAGATCAGATGCCCGGCCTTGCGGACCACTGACAGATCGCCACAGGCGGCGCAGACATCAACCTCCACCCGCACTGCGTTGAAAATTGCCATAACCCCCATGCCTGCATGCCCTGGACACAATGGACGTTTGCGCGATGCCAGGCTCATGCCGGCCCGCGCTTCCATCTCGGCGATCCGGGCGGCAGGGTAACGGGGTTGTTGTAACTGGTGCCGCAATTATGGCTTTGACGCCGCCGGCCGGCTGACGGGGCTTAATCAGAGCGGGTCTTCGGCCTCGACGGCCTTTGCCCAGAGCTTTGACTATAGCCCCAGCGGTCAGATCATCGGCCAGGGGCAGACGGGCTCGGCCTATGTCTGGTCGGGCCAGCCCACCACCACCACAAACTACACCCATGATCAACTGAACCGCGACGCCGCTATCGTGGCGGCCAGCGGCTATGACGCCAATGGCAACCTCACCTCTGATGGGGTCAGGAGCTTTAGCTATGACGTGGAGAACCGGCTGATCGCGGTGACGGGGGGCTCGGCCCCGGTGTCGATCAGCTATGACCCCCTCGGGCGGATCCGCACGGTAAGTGCCGGCGGCACGGGGACAGACTTCCTCTATGACGGCAGCCGGCTGGTGGGGGAGTTCAACAGCGCCACCAACACCCGGCTGCGCTGGTATGTGCATGGAACCGGGGTTGATGATCCCGTGCTTTGGCTGGAGGGAAATGCCTATCAGTCCCTGGACAATCCCCGCTGGTTGCACACCGACCGCCAGGGCTCGGTGATTGCGGTATCGGACAAGGCCGGCTTGGTGACCCCCTATACCTACGGCCCCTATGGCGAACCCCAGAGCTGGGCGGGCTCGCGCTTCCGCTATACCGGCCAGATCGCCCTGCCGGAGGCCCAGCTCTATCACTACAAGGCCCGCGTCTATGACCCCGCTAAGGGTCGGTTCCTACAGACCGACCCGATCGGCTACGGCGACGGTATGAACATCTATGCCTATGTGGGCGGGGATCCGATGAATGGGACTGATCCCAGTGGGGAGGCTGATGCACGCGGCACGGGATCCAATTTGGTAATTGGCGTATACACTGATGGTGCAAACGGCTTCGGGCACGTCGGATATGGTAACAACACATTCGCCACGACTGGATATTATGCTGCTGAGGGTAAAGATGTGCCAGGAAATATTTTAACTGGCACGATCGGATACTGGAGACCTGACGGAATTAACCCCGGGCCGCAGCAATTTTATTCTTTTCCTATGACACCACGTGAATTAGCTGCGATTGATAAGAGTCTGACTCATAAAGGCTGAGTTTGTCTCACGCTCTGACGAGGCGTCGAGTGAGGCGGCGGATGTGGGCGATGAGGATCCATGCGACGGCGCTTTGGATGGTGGCTTCGAAGTCCTTGGCGAGGCGTCGGCAGCGGCCGAGCCAGGCGAAGGTGCGTTCGACGACCCATCGGCGGGGCAGCAACTCGAAGCCCTTTGCAGTGTCGGAGCGCTTGATGATCTCGAAGCTCCACTGGCCCAGCGTTGTCATGGCGTTGCGCAGCTTGTCGCCGGCATAGCCGCCATCGGCGAAGACATGGCGCAGCCAAGGATAGAGGGTGCGGATGGAGGCCAGCAGGTCTGGCGCACCGTCACGGTCCTGGATGTCGGCGGCGTGAACTTGCACGCCGACCAGATGGCCCTCGGTGTCGGTGACGATATGGCGCTTTCGGCCTTTGATCTTCT
>JANPAO010000660.1:0-1583 GCA_031429955.1 Phenylobacterium sp.
ATCCTCGACACCGACTGGCGCAGCATCGTCTGGCATTCCAGCCACCAGGGCCGGATGGACCGGGTGCTGGCCGCCTGGGACGCCCATCTGGCCGACCCCCATCTGCCGGCCCGTCTGGGCCCCCTGCTGCGGCGGGCGGGCTTCACCGTCCGTCGGGTGGAAATCCTGCCCATGCTGTCACCCCGTTTCCAGCCGGTGAGCTATGCCGGGGCCATGATGCGCACCATCCACAACTTCGTCCGCAACAACCCGGCGGACCTGGACCCCGAGGAGATCGCCGCCTGGTGGGCCGATCAGCAGGCCTTGATCGCCAGCGAGGCCTTCTTCTTCAGCCTCAACCGCTACGCCTTCCTGGCCACCCGAGCCTGAGGCTCAGCCCCGAACCTGGGCGTTGATCGCTCCCTAAACCACCTGCGCTCGGGAGGATCTGCGGGTCACCCACTTCCTACCCCTCTGCACGTCATCGTCGGGCCTCGTCCCGACGATCCATGATCTCCGAGATGGGGGAGGGGTGCGACGGTCCCGCTGTTGATCCTTGCGGCCTCTCGGAGATCATAGGTCCTCGGGACAAGCCCGAGGAAGACGTTCATGATGGCGAGTGCCCTGCCGATCCCCGCGCGGTCCCGGCCTCAGCGAGAGCCGTCGGGCGACGGAACTGGCATCGCCTGCCATCATCCCAGCCTCGAGACTTCAGCCACGCACCTGGGCGTTGATCGCTCCCATCAGTTCGGCCGAGCCCAGGGCGGAGCCCAAGGTGGCCGCCCCAAGCGCGTGCTCAGGCGGCACCACCTCTGGCCCATCTCCCGCGGGCAGGGGCGGGGTGTAGTAGCCGAGCGCGTAGGAGCCCATGGCATAGCCGATCAGCGCCTGCAGTTCCGGGTCCAGGGTGCGGGCGATCTCCGGTGGGCAGGAGAGGTACTGGTTCTCCTCCTGCCGCAGCCAGCCCAGGGCATAGGTCAGGTTCAAGCCCCAGCGGTCCCCGTCGCTGACATTGGCCCCGCCGCCATGGAACACCGTGCCGGTATAGACCAGCACCGATCCGGCCTTCATGGTCGCCTGGCAGATCTCCTCCGGCGTGGCCTGGCGCTTGTCGGGCCAGGTGACGGAGCCGGGCACCACCTGGGTGGCCCCGTTCGCCTCGGTGAAGTCCGTCAGGGCCCATATGGTGTTCAACTGCGGCTCGATATCCTTCAGATACTGGCCCCAGGCCCAGCGGTCACGGTGGATCGGCTGGGCGACCTGACCGGGCATGATGCGGATCAGTTGGCTCAGGTGCAGCTGATATCGGGTGCAGTTGGGCAGCAGCACCCTGTCGCAGAGCGCGCGGATACGGGGCTCCAGGATCGCCGCCCGGCAGCCTTCCGACCGAGCCACCAGGGCTCCGGTGCGGGTGGTTCGCACGCCTGAGAACCCGTCCTGGCCGGCCCGCGTCGCCTCCACATAAGGCCGCAATTCCTCCATCAGCGCCTGGGTCGCCTGGGGGGACAGCACATCTTCCAGGATCAGGGCACCGTCCCGATCCAGGACCGCCATCAGGGTCTCAATCGCGGTGTCGGCGGGCAGGCGTTGCAGGTCAGGCATGG
>JANPAO010000661.1:0-4547 GCA_031429955.1 Phenylobacterium sp.
GCCTCCACCGCCGCGCCACCGGTGTCACCAGAGGTGGCGCAGAGGATGGTCTGGGTGCGCTTTTGCGCTCCCAGGACATGGTCGCTGAGACGGGCCAGCAGTTGCATGGCCACGTCCTTGAAGGCCAGGCTCGGACCGTGGAACAGCTCGGCCAGGAAGCCGCCCGCATAGAGCTGCTTGACCGGCACAACAGCGGCGTGGGTGAAGGTGGCGTAGGCCTCGGCGCACATCTCGACCAGGGTCTCGCGCGGGATTTCCTCACCGACAAACTGGGCCAGGATCTCGGTGGCGACCTGGGCATAGGACTGGCCAGCAAAGGCGGCGATCTGGCTGTGGGTCAGGCTGGGCCAGTCCTGCGGGACATAGAGCCCACCATCGGGGGCCAAGCCCGCCAGGATCGCATCGACAAAACCGACCGCAGGGGACTCGCCCCGCGTTGAAACGTACCGCATCAGGTCTTCCACCACCGCCAGAGCATGGCGGCATAGACGGCGACCAAGGCACCGGCAAGGCCGAACCAGGTCAGGGCATACTCCAGATGTCGGTTTGGAATCTCCGCCGGCAGGGGCTGGGGATCCAGGGCCTGCCAGGTGGGGTTGGAACTTGTCTCCGCTGCCAGGATCAGCGGCGCGGGTGCCGGGGCCTGGAGCTTGGCGGCCATGGCACCGATGTCGCGGGAGTACCAGTGATTGCCAGCTAGGTCGTTCTTCGGGGTGACGAAGCTGGCCTTGTCGGGGGTGCGCAGGACGCCCACCAGCCGAACCGGCGTGCGATCTGAGAGATCCACCGGCGGCCGGGCTGAGATGGTGTCGGCGACAAAGCCCCGGTCCACCAGGATCGAGCGATAGGGACCCGCGGTCACCGCGCAGGCTGAGATCAACCTCAGGCCGGCTCCGCCCTCACGCACCGAATAGAGTTCGAGATAGGGCGCGCGGCCTAGGCCAGGGCAATCGGCCACCACCCGGGTAAAGTCGAGATCAGCGTCGCGCGCGGTGCCCTGAAGGACTACGGCCAGGGGCTTGGCCGGGGCCGCCTGGAGGGCCGTGATCTGGGCCAGCAGATGCTGCTTCCAGCTCAGACGCTGCATCTGCCAGTCGCCAAGCCAGATCAGGATTCCCGCCGCGATCAGGGTTGCCAGGGTCAGGCCCAGCGGGAAGCGCTTGCGGGTGGGTGTGTCAGTCTTAAGGGTCACGCTGCGCCTCTGAGGCCTTGTTGGCAAACTGGGCGGCCAGCAGGATCCCCTTGGTAGGCCGAAGCAGCCCCAGGCAGAGCCCCAGGGTCAAGGGCATCCAGATGATCATGGTCACCCAGATCGGGGGATCGAAGGCAAACTGGGTGAACAGGGCACCAAAACAAGCCAGCCCCCCGCCCACGAGGGTCACGAAGACCACCGGCCCATCGCCGGAATCGGCCTTGGCAAGGTCGTAGCCGCACGCCTCGCAGCGTGCGGCGACCGTCAGGAAGCCCACAAACAGAGGCCCCTCTCCGCAGTTGGGGCAGCGGCCAAGGGCCCCTGCAAGCAGCGGATTGAGGCGGGGCATCGCCTAGAGCCCTTTCCCTTTAGACGAAGTCGTCAAAAGGGATAAAAAGGGCTCTAATTCAGAAGCCTGGAGCATGTTTCGATCCGATAACCGGTTCCCACTTATCGGAACATGCCCTAGTGCGCGCCCGCCGCTCCGCCAAAGACCACGTAGATGAAGGCAAACAGGAACAGCCAGACCACGTCCACGAAGTGCCAGTACCAGGCGGCAGCCTCGAAGCCGAAGTGTTGCTTGGGGGTGAACCCGCCGCGCATCAGACGGATCAGGCACACGATCAGGAAGATGGTGCCGATCAGGACGTGGAAGCCGTGGAAGCCGGTGGCCATGAAGAAGGAGGAGCCGTAGAGCCCCGCGCTGCTGGCCGCCTCGCTGAAGAAGTATTTGTGCTCCAGGATGTGGTGGTACTCGTAGACCTGGATCGCGGTGAACATGGCCCCCAGCAGGACCGTCAGGGCCAGGCCGATCTGGGCCCCCTTGCGGTCGCCGGTCTGCAGGGCGTGGTGGCTCCAGGTCACGGTCGTGCCTGACAGCAGCAGGGTCAGGGTATTGATCAGCGGCAGGTTCCAGGCCGGCACCAGCTCAACTCCGGCCGGTGGCCAGGTGGCCCACGCCAGGCGGACTTCCTCAATGGAAGAGTGGGTGCGGACCCCGTGGAACAGGGCCATCTCAAAGAAGATCCAGAACCAGGCGACGAAGAACATCACTTCGGAGGCGATGAACATGATCATGCCGTAGCGCAGGCCGATGGAGACGACCGGGGTGTGGTCGCCCTGGTTGGCCTCCTTGACCACCTCCATCCACCAACCAAGCATGGTGTAGAGCACACCGGCCAGACCGGCATAGAAGACCCAAGAGGTGTGCTGGGGCAGGCCAAACAGGCCCTTCATCCAGATCACGCCCCCCAAGGCCATCACGGTGGCCGAGATAGACCCGATCAGGGGCCAGGGGCTGGGATTCACCAGGTGGTAGTCGTGCTTTACGTCGCCGGCAGACATTATCGGTCCTAACCCCTCTCAAATCTCAAAGCCGGGGGGCGCCTCTCCGCGGCCCACGACTGTCGTAACCGAGGCTATAGCCCCGCCTTGGTGTTCCCGCCAAGGGCCGAAGGCAGCTTGACCTGCGATGCCTGGGCCTGACGGCTGGCCTTCTCTGCGTCCACCGACGGGAAGAAGGTGTAGGAAAGCGTCACCTCGAGCTTGCCCTTGGTCTCAAAGTCAGTCGCATATTTGGGATCGACGAAATAGACGACGGGAAACTCTATGGATTTTCCGGCCGGAATGGTCTGGTCGGAGAAGCAGAAGCATTCGAGCTTCTGGAAATAGGCACCCGCCGATTCCGGAACCACATTGTAAATGGCCCGACCTGTCATGGGGGTCGATCCGTTGTTGGTGACCTTGAAATAGGTCAGGCCGGTCTCACCGATTCGCACCGACTGGCTGGTGTCCTCGGCGGTGAAGGTCCAGGGCAGTTCGCGGACATTGGTGTCGAAGCGCACCAGCAGCTTGCGGTCCAGGATGGTGTCGGGTGCGGCCTCGGCGCGGCGCACGGTGCCGTCAAAGCCGGTCAACTGGCAGAAGGCCTTGTAGAGCGGCACCGAGGCATAGGCCGCGCCGACCATGCCCAGGAAACCTGCAAAGCAGATCATCCCGAGCTTGCGATTGCGCCGCTGCTGGGGGGAAAGCTCCGACCTAGCCATGGGGGGTGTTGGCTCCCATCCGCACGACCGTGACGATAAAGACCAGCACCATGAACAACACTAGGCCCAGGGCCAGGGCGATGTTGCGGCCGCGACGGGCCTTGGCGTCGAACGGGCTTTCGTTTTGCGGGTCGCTCATCAAAAACCTCCGAGATGGGGCAGGTCGAGAAGATGCTCGGCCAGAAGGGTGGCAAACAGCAGGGTCAGGTAAAGAATCGAAAAGGCGAAGAGGTTGCGCGCATCCTTGGCTGCGGCCTTGACGTCGTAGAGCCCGTCGTCTTGGCGCGGCTCAGCGGCGTCCCCGGCCCGGCTGCGATAGACCCGCCAGGCCAGGACCAGAAAAACCAGCCCGCCGCCAGCAGCCACGGCTAGATAGGTGATCCCCCCCAGGCCGGTGAAGGCCGGGACCAGGCAGAGCGGCGTAAACAGCAGGCTATAGATCAGGATCTGCTTGCGGGTCGAAGCCGCGCCCGCCACTACTGGCATCATCGGCACTCCAGCCTTCTCATAATCCTCGCTGGTATAGAGCGACAGGGCCCAGAAATGGGGTGGGGTCCACATGAAGATGATGGCGCACAGCAGCCAGGCGTTGAAGGGCACGCTGCCGGTCGCAGCCGCCCAGCCGATCACCGGCGGCAGGGCACCGGCCAGCCCGACGATCACGATGTTCTGCGGCGTCGAGCGCTTCAGCCACATCGTATAGACCACGGCGTAGAAGACGATGGTGAAGGCCAGCAGGGCTGCGGCCAGCCAGTTGACCGTCATCCCCAGCAACATCACCGAAAACATCGAGAGCACGATGCCCAGCGCCAGGGCATCGGCCCCCTGCACCCGTCCGGCCGGCACCGGGCGGCCCCGGGTACGCCGCATCTTGGCATCGATGTCGGCGTCGTACCACATGTTGAGGGCGGCTGAGGCTCCTGCCCCCACAGCGATGCAGAGAATGGCGATGGCCCCCAGGACCGGATTGATCGGGGCATCCGCGCAGACCATGCCGGTGATGGCCGTGAACACCACCAGCGACATCACCCGTGGCTTCAGGAGCTGCAGGAAATCCTGCCAGCGTGCGGGCACGCGGCTGGTGGGAAGGGCGGACGACATCGCCATGGATACACTTTCAACCGACGAGGGGCGCGCACCGGATGTCTCCAGTCCGCGCCCCCCTTTGAAGTCCGAGTAACGGCTAGACCTAGTGAGGATCCGGCTTGATCACCGGCAGCTCATTGTACTGGTGGATCGGCGGCGTCGACGGCAGGGTCCATTCCAGGGTGGTGGCACCTTCACCCCAGGGATTGGCCTCGCCCTTGCGG
>JANPAO010000662.1:0-3598 GCA_031429955.1 Phenylobacterium sp.
GCTCATGACTCACCTCCTTGCCAGGCTCGCCAGGGCCTGACCACGCATCCGACAGCCTGAGTGCCGGCGTCCCCGCCCAGGCGAGCCGGCAATCCGTCGTAGCGTCCGCCCACAGCCACGGGCCGATCGGCCCCCAACGCCGTCGCGCGTACTTCGAAGGTCAGGCCGTTATAGTACTCAAAGGTGTGGCCAAGCGCCGTCGCCAGCATCATGGCGTCCCTGGGGACACCTGCCGCGGCGAGGGCGTCAAGCCGCGCTTCCCATTCCCGCAACGCCGACAGATAGGCGTCATCCTTTGACCCGGCGATGTCTCGCAGCAGTCCCAACGCCACCTCCGGGGTGTCTGCCACCGCCAAGAAGCGGCGCAGGCGATCGGCCTGGTCCAGACTTAGGGTCGGGGCCTGGGCGTCCTGTCCCCGACGCACCAGCCGCTGGGCGATGTCTGCCGAGCTACGAGCGCCCACCGGTTCGATTCCCGCCAGGGTCCAGACCTCTTCCAGCAGGGCTGCGGCCTCGTCGGACCCACGGCCCGCCAGCAGGTTGGCCAGGGCGCTGGTCTCCGGTCCCAAGCTTTCACGACCGGCCCGCGCCAGCTCCGCCTGCAGCAGTCGCGGCCGGGAGACGGCGCGCTTCAACCGGCTTGCCAGGGAGGGGGCCAGGTCCAGCCCATCGACAAAGGCCTGAAAGAGCCCGACGTCCCCCAGCCAGAGCAGAAGATCTCCTCGCCCCCCCGCAACGCTGGCCTGCCAGGCGCGGACGGTGACATCGACATCGGCCTCACGGGCCAGGGCCTGGGGTCCGTCGAATCGCTCCAGTCCGACTTGCAGAAACTCTTCCGGAAGATCCTGATCGGTGCCTGAGCTTCGGAAGACCTTGCCCTCATAGTAGTAGCGCCCGGTGACCGCCCCGCAGTCCAGGTGCAAGCGGGTGACCGGGACAGTGAAATCAGGGCGCAGGCACATCTCCTCACCGCCCTCGGCCTGGACGACGAACAGCCGGGCGCGCAAGGCCTCTCCAGCCAGTTCCAGCAACAACCCAAGGGGCTGTACCATGGGCGCATCAATGGCCTGGGCACCTTCCCCCAACGGCGCGCGAATGGCGGCGAGAGCTTCGGCGGGGACGGTGGGTTCGGCCCTCATGGCTGGGCTCCCAGAATGCGGCGCAGGGCTGGGATCAGCTCGGCCCGGGGCAGGGTCTGCTGACCGGGTCGCTGCTCACGCCATTGCACATTGTCGGTGACGCCGGCTGACAGTTCCCGCCCAAGGTCCAGATCCTTGATGGTCACCATGCCGGCGGCAATCTCATCGCCCCCCAGCATGATGGCCGCCGGTGCCAGACGGCGGTCGGCATACTTCATCTGCGGCCGCATGCCCGAACTGCCCAGATAGACCTCGGCGGCGATCCCAGCAGCCCGCAGTTCCCCCACCACGCCGTAATAGGCGGCCATGTCGTCGGGGTTAAAGGCGATGACCACGACGGGTCCCCGCTCCCGAACGCCCAGATCACGCCCCGCCGCCTGCAGGGCCGAGACCAGCCGGGAGACACCAAAGGAGAATCCGGTGGCCGGCACCTGCTCGCCGGTAAACCGGGCCACCAGGTCATCATATCGTCCGCCGCCGCCCACCGACCCGAAGCGCAGCGGATCGCCCTTCTCGTCGGTCAGCAGCAGTTCGGCCTCGAAGACCGGGCCGGTATAGTATTCCAGACCCCGCACCACCGAGGGGTCAAAGACCGCCCGGTCCGAGGCGACCCCCATGCCCGTCAAGGCCGTGTCGATCCTGGCCAGTTCCTCCAGCCCAGCGTCACCCTCGAGCGATCCGCCGATCACACTGGCGATCTGGGCCAGGGTCTCGGATCGCCCGCCAGCCCCGGCGGCGGTGAAGGCCAGGACGGCATCGGCTGCGGCGGTGCTGAGCCCCGCCCCCTTGGTAAAGGCACCTGACTCGTCCTTGCGGCCCTCCCCGAGTAGCAGCCGAACCCCCTCGGAACCCAGGCGGTCCAGCTTGTCGACGGCCCGGAGCACCGCCAGCTTCTGGCCCTCCGTCGCCACCCCCGCCGTCGCCAACAGGCCGTTCAGCAGCTTGCGATTGTTGATCCTCAGGACATAGGCACCCTCCGGCAGGCCCGCAGCCCCTAACCCCTCGGCGGCCATGGCGATGATCTCGGCGTCGGCCTCGGGGCGGGACGAGCCCACCGTGTCAGCATCGCATTGGGTAAACTCGCGGAACCGCCCCGGCCCTGGCTTCTCATTGCGCCAGACCGAGCCGAAGGCGTAGCGGCGGAAGGGCTTGGGCAGGCCGTCCCAGTTCTGGGCCACAAACCGGGCGAGCGGCGCGGTCAGGTCATAGCGCAGGGCCATCCACTGTTCGTCATCGTCCTGCAGGGCGAAGACGCCTTCGTTGGGACGATCGGCGTCCGGCAGGAACTTTCCCAGGGCGTCGGCATATTCCAAGGCCCCCGTGTCGAAGGCCTCAAAGCCGTAGCGTTCATAGACCTCCGAAACCTTGGTCAGGATCTGGCGTTCGGCGGCAAGGTCCCGCGCGCGGCGGTCGTTGAAGCCGCGCGGCGCGCGGGCTTCCGGACGTGTCGGGTCATTCGTCATGGCGCGCGCTTAAGCGATGGCGGCGCGCGCGGCAAGGCGCGGGCGCAGGCGTTGCGGGTTTGAGGCGGAGAATTCCATCGTCTGTATCCCTGAAAGCGTGGGGTTCGACGGATGGGGCTGGCGATCTTTGCGAGAGCCCCATCCGCATCTGCGGGGGGGCTCGAAGCCGGGGTTTAGGCCAAACGCCCCCGGCCGAGCCCGCCGTGGCGGGTCGAATGGTGGTGGCCGTGATGGTGCGCGGTCGTCGTCATGCGGGCAGGCTTCTAGCGCGGGCCAGGGCCAAAGGCCAGACCCTCGCACCGCCGAATCCGAGGGCGCGGGACGTCAGCCCGCCCCGCCCAGGCCGGTCAGGTCTGGCGTCTTGTAATCCATGCCCTTGAGCGCCGGACTGGCGGCGGCGGTGTCGAAGGCGCTCATCAGGCCCGCGAAACGCGCCTGGACGAAGGGGCGCATATCGGGGTGGGTGAAGATGTAGCGCTCGTCGGCCTGAACCGCCTCCAGCACACGGGCCCCCACAAGGGCGGGATCGATCCCGTTTTCCACCAGATCGTTGGCCACCACCGGGCTCTCCACCGGCCCGCCGAACTGAGCCTGCCGGGCGCGGCCCGACTGGTTGATTTTGGTCTTCACAAAACCCGGGCAGAGCACCGCCACATTGATGTTCTCGGGTGCCAACTGCCCGGCCCACCCTTCCGACATCGCCACGACGGCGAACTTGGTGGCGCTGTAGGGTTCCATGCCGGGGGGCGAGATCATGCCGGCCATGGAGGCGGTGTTGACGAAGGTGCCACCCTCGCCGTGGGAGCGGATCAGGGGCAGGAAGGTCTCCATGCCATAGACCACCCCCATCAGGTTCACCGCCAGGATCCAGTCCCAGTCGCTGTGGCGGACATCGCTGATCAGGCCGCCGGCACCGACGCCCGCATTGTTGCAGACCACATGGACCTTGCCGAAGGTCTCGATGGTCTTGGCCGCGGCCGCTTCCACCGCATTGCG
>JANPAO010000663.1:0-3234 GCA_031429955.1 Phenylobacterium sp.
GCAGGCCAAGGGAAATCTGTCGGTCTTTATCGAAGCGGCCAAGGGCCGTGCTGAGGCTCTGGATCACGTGCTGCTGTTTGGCCCGCCGGGCCTTGGCAAGACCACCCTGGCCCAGATCGTCGCCCGGGAGCTGGGGGTCAATTTCCGCGCCACCTCCGGCCCCGTCCTGGCCAAGGCCGGAGACCTGGCGGCCATCCTGACCAATCTTGAGCCCCGTGACGTGCTGTTCATCGACGAGATCCACCGGCTGCCGGCCAATGTGGAGGAGATCCTCTATCCGGCCATGGAGGATCACGTCCTGGACCTGATCATCGGCGACGGACCCTCGGCCCGCTCGATCCGCATCGAACTGGCCCCCTTTACCCTGGTGGCCGCCACCACCCGGGCCGGCCTGTTGGCCACACCCCTGAGGGACCGGTTCGGCATCCCGCTGCGGCTGGAGTTCTATACCCACGGCGAGCTGCAAAAGGTCCTGACCCAGGCGGCGCGGAAGATGAACCTGGAAATCTCGCCAGACGGTGCCCTGGAGATCGCCACCCGCGCCCGGGGGACCCCCCGGGTGGCCGGTCGGCTCCTGCGCCGGGTCCGCGACTTTGCCGCTGCCGATGGGGCGGTGCTGATCGACCGCAAGGCTGCGGCCCAGGCGCTGGCACGGCTCGATGTCGACGAGGCAGGGCTGGATGCCCTGGACCGCCGCTATCTGCGGGCCTTGATCGAGAACTATGGCGGCGGGCCGGCCGGGGTGGAGACCCTGGCCTATGCCATTGCCGAGGCGCGCGATGCGGTGGAGGACGTCATTGAGCCCTACCTGCTGCAGCAGGGCTTCATCCAGCGCACGCCGCGGGGCCGCATGGTCTGCGCCAAGGCCTATACCCACATCGGCCTGACACCCCCGCCCCAGATCCAGGCCGGCGGCCAGGCGGCCCTGTTCGAGGATGAATAGGGGGCGTCGATGCGTCGGGTTCCGGACGATGAGCCCAGGCCCCCATCACCTCCACCATGAACGTCATCCTCGGGCCCCGGCCCGAGGATCCATGATCTCCGAGAGCCCGCACGAATCAGCAACGACACCGCCGCACCATTCCCCCAAACGCGGAGATCATGGGTCGTCGGGACGGGGCCCGACGATGACGTGAGGAGGGGAGAACTGGCCGCTCAAGGTCTGCAACCGCACCATTGGACGCCCCTGAGTCCGCCGGGCATAAGGGGGGATGCGAACTCTCTCCCTGATCCTGCTGGGTGCCGTGCTTTGGGCAACAGCGATGCTGTTCATCCGCATGACCTTGCCCGTGGGATTGTTTGGCGGGGGGTCGGCGACGCTTGCCCTGTTTGGCGTGACCGCCCTGTTGGCCCCGGTTCTATTGCGGCTGTCCCATGCCATGTCAGGGGGCGGTGAGGCCGCGCGTCTGCCCACCGCCGCCCTGCTCTGTACGACCGGGGTTCTGCTAGATACCCTCGTCCTGCTGCGGGCACCGGACCTCTATGCCGCCAACCCGGCAAGGCTGGTGGATGCCGCGGCATGGCGGCTGTTTGGCGTGGGGGCCCTGCTGACCTCAGCCCTCCTGCAGGATCGCGCGCGATGACCCAGCCCTCCGCCGGCCAGATCGTGGGCCGGGAACATCAGTTGCCGGTGCGGATCTATTATGAGGACACCGACTTCACCGGGGTCGTCTATCACGGCCAGTATGTGCGGTTCTTTGAGCGCGGCCGCAGCGACTTCCTGCGGGTGGCGGGCATTGGACACGCTGACCTGCTGGCGAGGCCCGATCCAGCCGCCTTCACCATCGTCCGCATGGAGATCGACTTCAAAGCCCCGGCCAGGATCGACGACGCCCTGCTGGTGCGCACCACCTATGATCGGATGGCAGGACCGCGCCTGTTCATCACCCAATCCATCACCCGGGGCGAGCAACTGATCGCTCAGGCCAAGATCGAGGCCGCCTCCATCGACTTGGCGGGGCGTCCTCGAAAGCCACCGAAAGAACTGATAGAGGCGCTTCGGCCTCTATTTTGCTAGGGATTGGCCTTAAGTTCGACACTGCGCCGTCCCAAGCCAATCCTGGCGAGACCCCAACCACGGAGCCGAGGCCGCATGGACCCCGCTGTCCCCGCCGCAATCACGCCGGAGACCTTCTCCTTCATCACCCTGTTCCTGCGCGCCGACTGGGTGGTGAAGTCGGTGATGGTCGGTCTGGCGCTGGCCTCCCTCTGGTCCTGGACCGTGATCCTCGACAAGCTGTTCCGTTTCTCGGTGCTGAACGGGCAGGCCGAGCGATTCGAAAATCAGGTCTCCTCCGGCCGCAGTCTGGAAGACATCGCCGCCGAAGCCGGTGAGCGGCCCAAGCATGCCCTGCCCCGTATGCTGCAAGGCGCCCTGCGCGAGTGGCGCGACGCCCGCGCCAAGGGTCTGGCCACCGACACCCAGGCCGCCTTCCTGATCCAGCGCATCGACCGGGTGCTGGACACCACCATCGCCCGTGAAGCCCAGAAGGTTGAGGATGGCCTTGGCTCCCTGGCTATCGTCGCCACCGCCTCGCCCTTCATCGGCCTGTTCGGCACCGTCTGGGGGATCATGCACGCCTTTCAAGAGATCGCGATCCAGAAGAACACCAACCTGGCCGTGGTCGCCCCCTCCATTGCCGAGGCGCTGTTTGCCACAGCCATCGGCCTGATCAGCGCCATCCCGGCCTATATCGCCTACAACAAATTCTCCACCGACGCCTCGCGCTATACCGCCCGCCTGGAGGGCTTTGCCGACGACCTCTCCACCGCCATTCAGCGGCGGCTGGCGGATCGGGGCTAAGCCATGGCGCTCTCCAGTCACGACGCCTTTGCCGCCAGCGGCGGCGGTCGACGCCGACGTCGTGGAAGCGGGCGTCGCGGTGCCCTGGCCGAGATCAATGTCACACCTCTGGTGGACGTGATGCTGGTGCTGCTGATCGTCTTCATGGTCTCAGCCCCCCTGCTGACCGTGGGCGTCCCCATCGAACTTCCAAAGACCGAGGCCGGGGCCATGGAGGATCAATCCGAGCCCCTGACGGTCTCGATCCGGGCCGATGGGTCGCTGTTCATCCAGGAAGACCCCGTCCCCTTTGCCGGTCTCGCACCTCGGCTGAAGGCCATGTCCGGGGCCATGGCCAAGCCGATCTATGTCCGCGCCGACGCCCAGGCCTCCTATGGCGTTGTGGCTCAGGTGATGGCGGCGCTCTCGACCTCCGGCTTCAAGTCGATCAA
>JANPAO010000664.1:0-2768 GCA_031429955.1 Phenylobacterium sp.
CTGGACCGCCACAACATCACCCGCGCCATCGAGGCCAGCCTGACCCGGCTGCAGACCGACTATGTCGACCTCTACCAGACCCATTGGCCAGACCACGGCATCGCCTATGACGAAACCCTGGAAACCCTCGACGAGCTGGTGCGGTCGGGCAAGGTGCGCGTCATCGGCTGCAGCAACGAGACCACCTGGGGCCTCACCAAGAGCCTGGCGGTGTCGGAGCGCAACGGCCTGGCCCGCTACGAGACCATCCAGAACAATTTCAGCCTCAACAACCGTCGCTTCGAGGACGAGCTGGCCCAGGCCTGCCGTCAGGAGGGGGTCAGCCTGATTCCCTACTCGCCCCTGGCCGGTGGCGTGCTCTCGGGCAAGTACAAGGACGGGGCCACGCCCGAGGGCGCGCGGTTCTCTGCCTATCTGAAGATGGGCGGCCGCCAGGGGGCCATGGCCAAGCGCTTCATCAATGACAAGTCCATGGCCGCCACCGACCGCTTTGCGGCCATCGCCGCTGAGGCCGGCATCTCCCTGGTGACCCTGGCCACGGCCTGGAGCATGCAGCCCGACTTCGTGGCCTCCACCATCGTCGGCGCCTCGGCCGACCACCAGGTGGACGCCATCCTGGCCGCCGCCGACCTGATCCTCAGCCCCGAAACCCTGGCCGCCATCGATGTGGTCTCCAAGGACATCCTCTATCCGATGGGGTGAGATGGGGGCCTGGATTGGCAGAACACTCAACTTCTGAACGTCTTCCCCGGGCTTGTCCCGGGGACCCATGATCTCCGCCTGACCGCAGAGCCCACAGCGTCGCCGCCGAGGGCCGTCTTCACTGCGGAGATCATGGGTGGCCGGCACAAGGCCGGCCAAGACGATCAAGTGGTGGAGCGCGGGCATCAGGCCGCGAATTCATCCCAGACTTGACCCCGCCCCTCTGCGCCCCCAAAACCCTCCCCGGTGCGTGAGCGAGGCGGCTTACAAATATCCCACGCACCCTTAAGCGCCCGCACCACCGCGCGGGATCTAGCCCCTCTGCGTCACCGCCCCGGATCACCTCATGACCACCCAACACGTCGCCCTCACCCGCGACCGCAATTTCATGAAGCTATGGGCCGCCCAGGCGGTTTCCAGTTTCGGCGCCCGCATCACCCGCGAGGGTCTGCCGATGACGGCGATCCTGACCCTGGGCGCCACGCCAGCGACCCTCGGCGTCCTGGCCGCCCTCTCCTATGGCCCCGCCGTCCTGGTGGGTCTGGCCGGCGGCGGGTTTGTCGATCGCCACCGCCGACGCCCGATCCTGATCGCGGCCGACCTGACCCGCGCCGCCGTGCTCATCACCCTCCCCATCGCGGCCTGGTTCCACCTGCTGGCCCTGTGGCAGATCTTTGCCGCCGCCCTGCTGGTGGGGGCCGCCAGTGTGCTGTTCGACATGGCCGACCACGCCTATCTGCCGGGCCTCATCGGACCTGAGCGGCTGGTGGACGGCAATTCCAAGCTCTCGGCCACCGAGTCGGTCGCCGAGATGGGGGGGCCGGCCCTGGCGGGTGTGCTGTTCCAGGTCTTCACCGCCCCGGTGGCCATCGCGGTCAATGCGGTGACCTATCTGGTCTCGGCCTTCAGCCTCTCCACCATCAAGGCGCTCGAGCCGACCCCCGAGCCCACCCCACCCCAGCCTCTGATCCATGACATCACCCAGGGTTTCCGCATCGCCTGGGCCGAGCCCCGGGTCCGCCCCCTGCTGCTGATGGCCACCAGCAACGGCCTGTTTGGCGGAGGCTTCGCCGCCCTCTACCTGGTATTTGCCCTGCGGACGCTGGGCCTCAGCCCGGCCATGCTGGGGATCACCGTGGCCTGTGGTGGCATCGGTGCCCTGCTGGGGGCAGGCCTGGCCGCCCCCCTGGCCAGGCGTCTGGGGGCCGGCCCCGCCATCCTGGCCATGGGCTTTGCCATGCCGGCCGCGGCCCTGCTGATCCCGCTGTCGCCGGCCACCCCCCTGCTGGGGATGGCGGTGCTGATGGTCTCCCAGCTGCTGGGGGACTCCACCGGCACCCTCTACAACATCCTGGCCTCGTCCCTGCGCCAGACCGTCCTGCCCCAGGAGACCCTGGGCCGCGTCGCCGGCGCCTTCCAGGCCGCCGCCGGTGGAACCCTGTTGCTGGGAGCCCTCGCCGGCGGGGCGCTGGGCGGCCTGATCGGCATCCGCGAGACCCTGTTCATCGCCGCCGCAGGCCTGGCCCTCGGGCCGCTGATCGCCCTGACGTCGCCCGCCCTGCGCTGGGTGAAGCAGATCGAGGTGGAGGCCGGGTGACCCCCGGCCGGAGCCGGCGGCTCAGCCCACCGGCTCCAATTCCTTGGGTGCCGAAACACGCCGCGTCCGGGCCTGGGCCTTGGGCTTGGGCAGCAACCGGAACCGCGTCTGGCACCAGGCGAAGTCCACCCCCACATCCAGCAGGGCGTCGGAACGCCCGCAGGGACAGGCAAATTCCATCACGCCCAGGACGCGATAGCTCTCGCCCGCCACCAGGGGCGTCGGCCGGCCCGTGGCATGGTTAGGAGCCACATTGACGCAGATCACCAGATCCCCAGGACCCACCGCCTCACTCATGGTTCGCCGCCTCCGTCTAAAGCCTGTCAGAAGGATGCGACTGCAAGCGGCGATGGGCAAGGGATCGGGTAGACTGGGTGACGGTGCCCTCAATTCTCGTGGCACTTCAACTTGACGCACGCTCTCCGGATAGACCGCCCCCCGATAACCCAGATGCTCCCCTCCTGGGGGA
>JANPAO010000665.1:0-1866 GCA_031429955.1 Phenylobacterium sp.
TCAGCCCTCTGACAAGCTGGCCCAGGAGATCCTGGACTTCGGCCGGCAGACCCTGGCGGCCTATAAGGTGCCGCGCGGCCTGGATTTCGTCACCGAGCTTCCCCGCTCCGAGGCCGGCAAGATCCAGCGCAACAAGGTCCGCGCGCCCTATTGGGAAGGCCGGGCCCGCCAGATCTGACCGAGGTGCGCGCTTCGGCCTGGGGGAGCATCTCATTCCCCACTCCTGAACGTCTTCGTCGGGCCCCGTCCCGAGGATGACGCCCAGGGTTGGGGCCAAGGTATCGACGACGCCGATCCCCCTTCGCCTCTGTCGCAATGTTTGGAAAACAAGCGTGTTTGGCGTGGTGGGGCGCTCCGTGTCATGAAGCGCGCCGCAAGAGCCCCTTCCCTTTAGATCGAACCCTCTAAAGGGACAAAAAGGGCTCTCTCTCAATAAGTTAGAGTGTGTTTCGATCCGATAACCGGTTCCCACTTATCGGAACATGCTCTTGTGACCCGGGACCCCTAGGCCATGCCGATTCCGTTCATCGACCTCCAGGCCCAGAGGGCGCGCCTGGGCCAACCGCTGGAGGACGCCATCCTCAAGGTGGTGCGCTCGGGGGCCTATATCATGGGGCCGGAGATCGCCGAGCTGGAGGCCGCCCTCTCGGTCTTCGGCCAGGCCCCCTTCGTGCTGTCCTGCGGCTCAGGCACCGAGGCGATCCAGCTTCCGCTGATGGCCTGGGGGATTGGCCCGGGCGACGCGGTCTTCTGCCCTTCCTTCACCTTTGCGGCCACCGCGGAGGTGATGCCGCTGGTGGGGGCATCGCCGGTGTTCGTCGATGTCCTGCCGGACACCTACAATCTCGACTCCGCCAAGCTGGAGGCGGCCATTGTCGCGGTGAAGGCGCAAGGGACCCTGACGCCGCGTGCGATCATCGCGGTGGATCTGTTTGGTCAGCCAGCAGACTATCTGGCCCTGGCGGCCATAGCCAAGGCCCATGGGCTGAAGCTGATCGCTGATTCCGCCCAGGGGTTTGGTTGCACCCTGCACGGTCAGCACCCGATCGCCTGGGCTGACGTCACCACCACCAGCTTCTTTCCGGCCAAGCCCCTGGGTTGTTACGGCGATGGCGGGGCGGTGCTGTGCAAGGACGAGGGCCTGCACGACCTGCTGGTGTCGCTGCGGGTGCACGGCCAGGCGGTCAAGTCCGATATCGCCGGCAAGACCTTTGACCACGACCCCAAGTACCTGAACATGCGCATCGGCATGAACAGCCGGATGGACACCATCCAGGCCGCCGTCCTGCTGCAGAAGCTGACGATTTTCGAAGACGAGATCGCCGCCCGCAACCGAGTGGCCGAGCGCTATGCCGCGGGCCTGGGGGACGTGGTCAGCGTACCGGGCGTGATCGAGGGTGGGGTCAGTGTCTGGGCCCAGTACACGATTGAGACCAACGACCGTGACGGCCTGGTGGCCCACCTGAAGGCTAGCGAGATCCCCAGCGCGGTCTATTATCCGATCCCGATCCACCGACAGCAGATCTATTCCCACTATCCGGCCCCGGGCGGCCTGCCGGTGACAGACGCGGCGTCCACCCGGGTAATGAGCCTGCCGATGCACCCCTATCTGACCCCCGACCATCAGGACCAGGTGATCGCGGCGGTCCGCGCCTATGTGAAGCGCAACGGCTGAGGCGCGATCAGCCCCCCCACACAGCCTTGAGGTCCTGGGCTTGGGCCAGGCCCTGGGCTAGGCCGGCGCGGGCGGCGGCGGCGCGATTTCTGGCGTCCATCAGGTTCAGACCCATGGCTGTCAGGCTGGCGGTGTCGGGCCCAGACACTGACCCCACCCTCGATCACGCCCGGTACGCTGACCACGTCCCC
>JANPAO010000666.1:0-9976 GCA_031429955.1 Phenylobacterium sp.
CCTGTTCCTCGATGAACCCTCCGCGGGGGTGGATGTCGAACTCCGGCGCGACATGTGGGAGATGGTGCGCGCCCTGCGCGACAGCGGCGTCACCATCATCCTCACCACCCACTATATCGAGGAGGCCGAGGAGATGGCCGACCGTATCGGGGTGATCAGCGGCGGCCAGCTGATCTTAGTGGAGGACAAGGACGTCCTGATGCAGAAGCTGGGCAAGAAGCAGCTCACCCTGCACCTGCGCGAGCCCTTGAAGTCCCTGCCCAAGGAACTGGCCATAGAACCCCTGGAGTTGTCGGCCGACGGCTCTGAGATGGTCTACACCTTCGATGCCCAGAGCCAGGAGACCGGCATCGCCGACCTGCTCCGGCGGCTCGCCACCCACGGCATCGATTTCAAGGACCTCCAGACCAGCCAGAGTTCGCTGGAGGAAATCTTCGTCAGCCTGGTGAGGGCCCAGTGATGAACCTGCATGCCATCCGCGCCATCTATCACTTCGAACTGGCCCGCACCTGGCGCACGGTGCTGCAGTCCATCGCCTCGCCGGTGATCTCCACCTCGCTCTATTTCATCGTCTTTGGCTCGGCCATCGGCTCGCGGATGACCCAGATCGACGGCATCAGCTATGGGGCCTTCATCGTGCCGGGCCTGATCATGCTGTCGATCCTGACCGAGAGCATCTCCAATGCCAGCTTCGGCATCTATATGCCCAAGTGGTCGGGCACGATCTATGAGGTTCTGTCGGCCCCGATTTCACCCCTTGAGATCGTCATCGGCTATGTGGGGGCGGCGGCCACAAAATCGGTGATTCTGGGCCTGATCATCCTGGCCACCGCCCGGCTGTTTGTGCCCTTCACCATCGCCCATCCCTTTGTCATGCTGGCCTTCCTGGGGCTGACCGCCGTCACCTTCTGCCTGTTTGGCTTCGTCATCGGGGTCTGGGCCGACGGCTGGGAAAAGATGCAGATCGTGCCGATGATGATCGTCACGCCCCTGACCTTCCTGGGCGGCAGCTTCTACTCCATCAGCATGCTGCCGCCGCTCTGGCAGAAGATCACCCTGTTCAACCCGGTGGTCTATCTGGTCTCGGGATTCCGCTGGTCCTTCTACGGCAAGTCCGACGTCAGCGTCGGCCTCAGCCTGCTGGCCACCTTCGGCTTCATGCTGGCCTGCCTTGGGGCGATCACCTGGATCTTCAAGACGGGCTACAAGCTGAAGACGTGAGGTTTACCCTTGGAACCCCGCCCCCTACTCGCCCTCGTCGAACCGGTTGGCCACCAGGGTCTGCAGGGCCTCGAGGGCAGGCTCGGCGTCGGGCCCCTCGGCGGTGATCTCGATGCAGCAGCCGGGGCCGGCGGCCAGCATCATCAGGCCCATGATCGAGCGGGCATCCACCGTCTGGCCGTCCTTGGAGACCGTGACCTCGGCGTCGAAGGTTGAGGCGAGTTTGACGAACTTGGCCGAGGCCCGGGCATGCAGACCGCGTTTGTTGACGATGTCCACCGATCGGCTCGTCGTCATTTTTCGCCGGCCAACACGTAGGACGCCACCGAGATATATTTGCGACCGGCCTCCTGGGCGTGGGCCACGCAGTCCTGAAGCGGCAGCTTGGTGCGCACGCTGGCCAGCTTGATCAGCATGGGCAGGTTCAGGCCGGCGATCACCTCAGCCTTGGTCTGGTCCATCACCGAGATGGCCAGGTTCGACGGCGTGCCGCCGAACATGTCGGTCAGCAGGATCACGCCGTTACCGTCATCCACCCGCCCGCAGGCGCTGAGGATATCCTGACGCCGACGCTCCATGTCGTCCTCCGGACCGATGCAGATGGCCTGAACGGCCGCCTGCGGCCCCACCACATGCTCCATGGCGGAGACGAATTCCAAGGCCAAGCGCCCGTGCGTGACGATCACGAGGCCGATCATGCCAACTCTCTCAACGGGAATCCCCACCCGGCCGCGGCGAAACGCCGACCGCGAAGGTGGCCTTGATACCCTCCTTATGCGTTCCCTCCAAGATGTTGCAGGGCGTGAAACAGCTTCGCCGGTGCCGAGGCCTCAAGCGGCGCGAGAGTAATCAGGGGAATTTGCAACCCAAGGTGGTCAACAGCCTTCGGGTCGGGCAGACGGTCAGGCGCGCCGCAGCGAACCCAAAGGCTGATTCGACAGCGCGCCAGGGCGGGCTGGCCCACCACATCCAGGCCCCTGATCTCCATCTGGCCGGCCAGGCTGTCGGGTGCCCGGCCATAGAGTGCCCCGCCGGAGGTCCAGGTGATGACCCGGTCATCGGCCACCAGGCGCAGGCCCATCTGCAGGGCTCTTAGGGCCAGATCGCTCTTGCCGGCACCCGCAGGGCCCTCGATCAGGGCGCCGCGCCAGCTTCCCCGCAGATGGGCCGCCACCAGCCCCGCGTGTAGGATCACCGCCTGGCCTCGGGCAGGACCAGCAGGAACCGCGCGCCGGCCACCTGGCCGTCGGGGCCCGTGCGGTTCTCTGCGGTAATGGTCCCGCCCTGGGCCGCCACAATCTGCCGGGCGATGGAGAGGCCCAACCCCGAATTGCCACCAAAGGCCGCGCCCTTGGGCCGAGAGGTATAGAACCGCTCAAAGACCGTCTCCAGATTGTCGGGGGGGATGCCGGGCCCGTCGTCATCGACGACGACCCGGGCCTGCCCTCGCGTCCGCTCAAGACCGACCCGGACCTGCCCGCCCGGGGGCGAGAAGGAGCGGGCATTGTCGATCAGGTTTCGGAGCACCTGGCCCAGGGGCCCTTCGCGGCCCGAGACCATGATGGGCTCCAGACTGCTCGACCCGTCAAACTGCACCTGGGCCTCACCCGGCTTGGCGGTGTCTCGATAGAGTTGCGCCACCTCGCCGATCAGATGGCCGAGGTCAAAGGCCTTGGGATGTTCCCGCGACAGTTCGGCATCCAGCCGCGAGGCGTTGGAGATGTCGGTCACCAGCCGGTCCAGCCGGGTGACATCCTGCTGCAGGATGGCCAGCAGCCGCGCCTGGGCCACAGGGTCACTCACCAGGCCCAAGGTCTCCACCGCCGAGCGCAGGGAGGTGAGCGGGTTCTTGATCTCGTGGGCCACGTCGGCGGCAAACCGCTCGATGGCGTCCATCCGTTCCGACAGCACCTGGGTCATGTCCTGCAGGGATCGGGTCAGGTCCCCCAGTTCGTCGTCGCGGCGGGCGATGTCGGGCAGGGAGATCGACCGCGCCCGGCTCAACCGCACCCGGTCAGCCGCCCGAGACAGGCGCCGCACCGGCTGGGCGATCAGGTTGTTCAGCAGCAGGGACGAGGCCAGGGTCACGCCGATGGCGACCAGGATGAAGGGGATCAGGGCCAGGCGCTCCCGGGCGATAATGGCGTCAACGTCGCTGGCCTCAAGGGTCAGCACCCCCAGCACCGCCTGGACGTGCTGTATCGGGATCGAGACCGAGACCACGCGCTCGCCATCGTCGCCCGGCCGCATGCCGGCCCAGTGCTTGCCCCCCAGGGCCTGGGCAACCTCGAAGGCCAGGGCCTTGCGGACCTGGGGCTGGGGGCCGGGCGGGGGTGCTGAGGGGCCAAATTGCAGGGAGATGCCAGGCGCCTGGGGCCGCGCCCTGGCCGGTGGCAAAACCTTCCACTCGACGCGGTCAGCCACCCAGTCGCTGTCGGCGATCAGTTGGCCCTGGGCGTCGAAAAGCCGCGCCCGCTGGGTCTTGGGATTGGAGAGCAGTTGCAGGATCTGACTGGCATAGGCCCCGTCCATGGCCGGCACCGGTTCGCCCACCGTGGCGGCCTGGTCGATGATGGTGGCCATCAGCTCGCCCTGGGTGGTCAGGCTGTCGATGCGGGCATCCACTAGCCCGCGCCGCAGCTCGTTCAGCACCAGGGCCCCACCGATCAGGATCGTCAGGCCCAGCAGATTGAGCACGATGATCAACCGCCCCAGGCGCGAGCCGGGCAGCCAAGCAAACCAGGACGACAGGCGTCCTGGATCAGGTCTCGCGGTATCGGTATCCGACGCCATACAGGGTCTCAATGCCGTCGAACTCGGGGTCGACCTCGCGGAACTTCTTCCGCATGCGCTTGATGTGGCTGTCGATGGTGCGGTCATCGACATAGACCTGATCGTCGTAGGCCGCGTCCATCAGGTTGTCGCGGCTCTTTACGAAACCGGGGCGCTGGGCCAGGGATTGCAGCAGCAGGAACTCGGTGACCGTCAGCTTCACGGGCTTACCCTCCCACAGACAGTCGTGGCGGGCCGGATCAAGGGTCAGCTTGCCCCGCTTCAGGGCCCGCGCATTGACATCGCCGGGTGCCGCTAGGGCATCTTCGGCATCGGCCCCGGCCCGGCGCAGCACCGCCTTGACCCGCTCAATCAGCAGCCGCTGGCTGAAGGGTTTGTGCATATAGTCATCGGCCCCCAGGTTGAAGCCGAGGATCTCGTCGATCTCCTCGTCCTTGGAGGTCAGGATGATCACCGGCAGATCGGAGGTCCGCCGCAGCCGGCGCAGCACCTCCATCCCGTCCATGCGCGGCATCTTCACGTCCAGGATCGCCAGGTCCGGCGGGTCATTCTCCAGGGCCGCCAGCCCCGAGGCCCCGTCATAATAGGCCTTGACCGTATGGCCGTGGCTCTCGAGGGCGAGGCTGACCGACGTGACGATGTTCTCGTCGTCGTCCACCAGGGTGATCGTGGCCATGTGCGGGGATCGATGCCTTTCTGGGTTTCAAGCCCAAGCTAGTCCCCCGACAGCATGGCCTCAATGGGGCGCAAGCCCCCATCACGGTAAATCGCCCTCAAGCTGGTGCGCCACGACGACACCCGCAGCGAACTGGCCCGAACCCCCGAACGCATGGGGCAAGTCCGCGACCTGCTGGCCGCCATCACCGCAGCCGCCGCCTGAGCCCCAGGGTTCGCCTTCCCAACACTGCTGACAGACTGCTGTCAGTAGACCTGCCTTAGACATGCCGGGTCACCCCAAAAAGGAAGCCACCATGTCCAACGCCCTCACCTTCTACACCCACCCCATGTCCCGGGGTCGGGTCGTCCGTTGGATGCTGGAGGAGGTGGGCCAGCCCTATGACACCGTGCTGCTGGACTTCGCCACCACCGCCAAGGCCCCGGACTTCCTGGCGATCAATCCCATGGGCAAGGTCCCGGCCCTCACCCACGGCCAGACCGTGGTCACTGAAACTGCCGCCATCTGCGCCTATCTGGCCGATGCCTTCCCCGAGGCCGGCCTCGCCCCGCCCCTGGCCGACCGGGGTGCCTATTACCGCTGGCTGTTCTTCGCCGCCGGGCCGCTAGAGTCGACCGTCATCACCCAGGCGCTCGGCTTTGAAGTGCCCGCCGACCGTCGGGTCATGGCCGGCTGGGGCAGCCACGGCGACGTCCTGAACGCCCTGGAGATCTCGGTCTCGCAGGGCGACTACATCGCGGGACCCCGGTTCACGGCGGCCGATCTCTATGTCGGCGCCCATCTGGGCTGGGGCATGCAGATGGGGGGCGTCGAAGCGCGCCCGGCCTTCAAGGCCTATGTCGATCGCCTGGATGCCCGACCCGCCGCCCGGCGCGCCGTCCAGATCGACGATGCCCTGGTCAAGAGCTGATTGTTCCCACGAAGGGAACAGGCCCCACAGGGTTCAGTCAGCGGTATGGGTTGGCTTGCACCTCCATCCCCCCACCTGAACGTCTTCCTCGGGCTTGTCCCGAGGACCCATGATCTCGGCGGTCCTGCACGGATCCGCAACGCAACCGTCGCAACCATCTCCCCAGCACGGAGATCATGGCTCGTCGGGACGAGGCCCGACGATGACGTTCAGGGGGGAGCGACACTGCGGCGCCCCCTACCGCCGAAGCTGCAGGATCACCTCAATGTCTTCGGCCCGGCGGTTGCGGACCTCCATCCGGGCCTGGCCCAGGGCATTGGACAGGTCCTTGATGAAGTCAGCGATCGGCCCGCCATGCAGCCCCCGCACCCGGATCATATAGGGCGGTGCCAGCTCGCTCATGCCATTGGCCCAGATCATCGAGTCCACGAAGGACTCGATACTGTTGCCGTGTCCGGGCAGGGCGCGGATCTCGTCCTTCAGGGCCAGGCAGAAGGCCTTGACGGTCGCATAGTCGGCACCGTCCATCTCGATGGTGCGCATCAGACCTGGGCCCGGAAGACGTCGGCGGGATAGACCCCCAGGATCTCGAACCGCTCGGAGAAGAACTGCAACTCCTCAAAGGCCAGGGTCAGGTTCTGGTCCTCCGGTCGACCATCAACCTCGGCATAGAAGAAGGTCGCCGTGAAGGCCCCGTTCTCCATATAGCTCTCCAGCTTGGTCATATTGACCCCATTGGTGGCAAAGCCGCCCATGGCCTTATAAAGGGCCGCAGGCATGTTGCGGACCCGGAACACAAAGCTGGTGACGCAGGGCGCGCCCGCAGGCGGCGGCGGACGGCTATCGGCGGTCATCACCAGGACGCGGGTGGTATTGTTGTGGGTATCCTCAATATCCCGGGCCAGGATCTCCAGGCCATAGAGCTGGGCGGCCAGGGCCGGGGCGATGGCGGCCCGGGTGGGATCGGGCTTCTGGGCCAGCAGCTTGGCCGAGAGCGCGGTGTCCCCCACCGGCTCGGCCCGCAGCTTCAGGCTGCGCACCAGCTTGCGGCACTGGGCCAGGGCGATGGGCATGGAGGAGACCGTGGTCAGGTCCTCCAGCTTCACCCCGGGATTGGCCATCAACTGAAAATGAATCGGCTTGAATCGCTCCCCGATGATCTTGAGCCCTGAGGAGGGCAACAGGTGATGCACGTCGGCCACCCGGCCGGCGATGGAATTCTCCACCGGGATCATCCCAAGTTGGCAGTCGCCGGTCTTGATGGCCTCGAAGGCCTCTTCAAAGGTCGGGTGGGCCACCGGCTCCATGTCGGGGAAGGCCGCCAGACAGGCCTCATGGCTGTTGGCCCCCAGCTCCCCCTGAAAGGCGATCCGTCCCTGGGTCATGCCCGGCCCTCGATCTGCCGCGCAAAGGCCCGTGCCCGCTCCAGATCGGCGGGGTTGTCCACCGAGATGGGGGCTGTATCGACCACCGTGGCCCAGATAGAGAGCCCCATCTCCAGGGCCCGAAGCTGCTCCAGCTTCTCGCGCTGCTCCAGGGGTGACGGCGGGGCGCGGGTAAAGGCCTCGAGGGCCGCGCGGCGATAGGCATAGATGCCGTGGTGTATCCAGACCGGCGCATCCCCATAGAGCACCGAACGGGTGAAATAGAGCGCGCGGCCCGAGCGCCCGTCGGGCTGCAGGGCCAGCACGGCCTTGGGCATGTCGGGATTGCTGCGCGCGGCCGGGGAGGACTCCGTCTCCACAATCGTGCCGATGTCGCACTCGGCATGATCGGCCAGCAGGGCGGTGCAGGCGGCAATGTCGGCCGGGTCCACAAACGGCATGTCCCCCTGCAGATTGACCACCACGTCATGGGCCCCTTCACTGTCCAGCTCGGCCAGGGCCGCCATCAGCCGGTCAGAGCCCGAGGGCAGGTCAGGATCGGTCAGGACCGCCTTTCCACCCGCAGCGCGCACCACATCGACGATCTGCTGATCCCCGGCAGCCACGGCCACCGGACCCAGACCCGCCGCCTGGGCCTGACCCAGCACACGCAGGATCATGGGCAGGCCTTCGATATCGGCCAGGGGCTTGCCGGGAAGCCGGGTGGCCGCCAGCCGCGCGGGGATGAGGATGATCGGATTCATGGAGTCCCGGAGGCGGCCAACTGGCCGGTTGCGCCAGCGCCGGTAGCGTGTAAGAGACGGCGACGCAATAAGGGGCGGGGATTCCCGCGCTTCCGCCGGCTTTCGAGCCGGCCGATGAGAGGGCCGATTTCAAGACGATGAGCGACCTTACGTTCAACAAAGTCGCCGGTGCCGTACTGGCGACGGGCCTGGCCATTGTCGGCCTTCGCGAAGTCACCATCGGCATGTTCGCCTCCAAGGCGCCGGAAAAGCCCGGCTATGCCATCGAGGTCGCCGAGGAAGCCGGTGCCGGTGGCCCCGTGGTCGAGGCCCCCATCGACTGGGGCACCGTCCTGCCCACCGCCGACCTGGCCGCGGGCGAGGCGGTCTTTGCCAAGTGCAAGTCCTGCCACACCCTTGAGGCTGGCGCTGCCGAAGGCACCGGCCCCAATCAATGGGGCATTGTCGGCCGCAAGCCCGGCACCCATCCTGGCTACACCTACTCCGCAGCCATGGTGGCGTATGGATCGACTCACCCGGTCTGGGATTTCGAACGCCTTTCGGAGTTCATCAAGAGTCCCTCCAAGGACATTCCTGGCACCAAGATGGGCTTTGTGGGCCTGAAAAAGCCTGAAGACCGCATCAACCTGCTGGCCTACCTCCACACCAAGGGCTCAACCCTCCCCTTCCCCGCCCCCAACCCAGCAGCCGCCGCAGCCCCGGAAGCCGCAGCAGCGCCCGCCACCGCCGCAGCACCCGCGACGTAACCCCCACCCGCTTATCGAAGCCAGTTCACCACCGTCAGCTCCGCCACCCGCTCAAACTCACGTTCGTTGTCGGTGACCACCACGCAGCCCAAGGCCACCGCATGGGCCGCGATCAGCAGGTCATTGCCGCCAATCGGGGTACCTGCCGCCTCAAGCTTGGCGCAAACCTGGCCATAGGTCACATCGGCGGGGGCCTCAAAGGACAGAACCTCCAACGCCCCCAGGACCACCTCAAGCTGAAGGGTCAGGCGCGCTGATCCCTTCTTGGCGGCCCCAAACCGCAACTCTGCGGCCACGATGACGCTGGTACAGACAGCGGCCTCGCCCACCTGCGCAACTCGCGCAGCCACCAGTCCCTGAGGATGGCGCACCAGATCGGACACGGTATTGGTGTCCAACAGGTAGCGCATCAGAGATCCACGGCGTCGGCAACGCGATCCTCGATCTCGGGAAAATCCTCCTCAAGGGGGGACAGGCCCGCCAGCACAACCAACAGCGACCTGTTGGGCACCGCCTCAAGGATCAACCGGTCGCCTTCCCGATGCAGGATCGCCTCCTCCCCCAGCAGCTCAAATTCCCGAGGAATCCGGACGGCCTGGTTGCGCCCGTTCTTGAACAGCTTGACGTGCCGGCTCTGGGTCATGGCTCCACGCGATAGCATAGGCCATGACATAGGCCAAGAGCTCGAAGGAGGGTGAGAAACGGCCAAGCCCTCTTAAGGTCGTCGCGGCGCACGCGCGCCTTTAGGAATTACGGTGACAGTGCATTTAATTGATCGCATCGGGAATTACGGTGACGGTGCATTCAATTGCATTGTCCTCCAGCGTGTCGCGATCCGATGCAATTGAATGCACTGTCACCGTAATCGTAATCACTAACGTCATCCCCGGGCTTGTCCCGGGGACCCATGATCTCCGAGCCCCGGCAAAGATCACCACCCGCACCGCCGCACCCTTCACCCCAAAACGGTGATCATGGGTAGCCGGGATAGGCCCTACCCAACCCCAAGCGGGATCGTCGCGATCTGGGAGTCAGCCCGGGGTGGCGGGGTGCGCGGCGGGGTCGGCAACAGCAGGCCGACCATGACCGCAGCCAGGGTGGCGAAGGTAAACAGGGCTTTCAGCGCCATGACAGGGTCCTCCTGACCCTCATTGAAGTTCACCCCCACCCTAGCAGCCGAGGGTTAAGGCTTCCCCAAATTGGGGGTGTTCCCGCAACGGCGCCCTTGACCCGGCCGCCCTCCAGGGCCGCTAATCGAACGACAGACAAGCAAGGGAGGCTTCCATGGACCACGCCTGGGACCTGGTGATCCGCAACGGACGGGTGGTGGACGGGTCTGGGGGCGAGCCCTATGCCGCCGACGTGGCCGTCAAGGACGGCCTGATCGTTCAGGTGGGGCAGGTGCGGGGTCGGGGCCTTGAGGAAATCGAGGCGGCCGGCAAGATCGTCACCCCGGGCTTTGTCGATATCCATACCCACTATGACGGCCAGGCCACCTGGGA
>JANPAO010000667.1:0-3309 GCA_031429955.1 Phenylobacterium sp.
AGGGCTGAGCAGGCGACGACGGCGGCCTGGCCTGCCGCACGCTGCTCATCCATCCAGCTCCCAATCGCCGCCAGCCAGGGCGCGCGGTCGGTGTCTGTCAGCGGGGTTCCCGCGGCCATCTTGGCGACATTGGCGGGCGGGTGCAGGTCGTCGCCATCCTTGGCCTGCCAGCCCAAGCGCCCAGCAAGCGCGGCCATCAGGGTGGACTTCCCAGATCCCGACACACCCATGATGATGAGTGTGGATATCCCATCGACCGGGTCAGACATCTCTATCCTGCGCGCTCGGTGTCGGATTCGGGCTGATCGAAGCGGAGTGGTGGATTTGCACTTGGAGCCTCGGCCTGGGGATCGATGAGGTGTCCTTCCATAGAGCGCCCGGGCGCCCGGGTCACGCCCTTGCGCTTGACTCTCCGCTCCACCTGTCGCACCCGCCAAACATGAACGCCCTGCCCATGGTGGCCGATTGCCCCATCGGTTTCGTCAGAACCCAAATCGCCATCGATGCCGCCCCGGAGGCCAAGTGAAGCAACCCCTATCTGGTCGCCATGTAGCCCTGCTGCTTGGGGGGCTGTCCTCGGAGCGTGAAGTCAGCCTGGTTTCGGGGCGCGAGTGCGGCGACGCCTTGGAACGTCTCGGTGCCAAGGTTACCAGGGTCGATGCCGGCCGCGACCTTGCCCAGGTCCTTGCGGCCCTGAAGCCCGATGTCTGCTTCAATGCGCTGCACGGGGAGTGGGGAGAGGACGGTTGCGTCCAGGGTGTGCTGCAGACTCTGAACCTGCCCTACACCCACTCCGGAGTCCTCGCGTCGGCGCTGGCCATGGACAAGGCCAAGTCCAAGGCGGTCCTGGCGGCAGCGGGCGTCACCGTACCTGGCGGCGGCCTGTTCAATCGCTTTGCCGCCGCCGCCGAGCACGTGATGGCCCCGCCCTATGTGGTCAAGCCCAATGCCGAGGGATCGTCCGTCGGGGTCTTCATCATTCCGGAGGGGGCGAATCGACCACCGCAAGAGATCGCATCGCCTGGTTGGACCTATGGCGAAGAGGTCATGATCGAGCCGTTTGTCCGCGGCAAGGAGCTGGCGGTCGCCGTCATGGACGGAAAAGCGCTGACAGTGACAGATATTGTGCCGCGTTCCGGTTTCTATGACTACGAGGCCAAGTACGGTGAGGGTGGGTCGCAGCACATTCTTCCGGCGCAGATTCCCTTACGGGTGCTCGAAAAGGCCATGGACTTGGCGGAGCGCGCCCATGCCGCCCTGGGTTGCCGAGGGGTAACCCGGTCTGATCTTCGTTATGACGACATTAACGACATTCTGGTCCTTCTGGAGGTCAATACCCAGCCCGGCATGACGCCGACTTCGCTCGTCCCCGAGCAAGCGGCGCTGAAGGGCGTGGACTTTGACAACCTGGTGCTTTGGATCACGGAGGACGCCTATGCCCGCGGCGCTGCGGGGGGGATCGCGAGTTTCGGCGAAACCCCGGGCTAGAAAGCCCGCTAGCCCCAATACGCGCCCCCAGGCCAAGGTGCCTGCGGGCTACGCCCCCGCTAAGCTTGGTGCTGCGAGGGGTGTTGGGCTGTCGCCGCAGCACGCCCTGATGGGTGCCGCTGGGGTTCTGGCCATCGCGCTCTTGGCAACGCTGGCGACAGGCGATCGGACACACAAGCTAGCTCAGGCCGTCACAGGTGGCGTTGGCGAGCAGTTTGGCCAGCTTGGCTTTCGCCTGAAGTCCGTCCATGTCCAGGGTGCCTCACCGGCCGCCACGGCGGATATTCTGGCGGCGGCTGGCCTGTACAAGGATCAGCCTCTGCTAGGCCTGGACCTGGAGGTCCTGCGCCAGCGGGTTGCGGCCGTGGGCTGGGTCAAGGAAGCCCGGGTGGTTCGCATGCTCCCCGACACCCTTGTCCTTGCCGTTGTGGAGCGCCGGCAGATGGCGGTCTGGCAGCACGGGGGTCAGAGCCATGTGATCGACGACCACGGCCAAGTGATCCCCGAGGCCAGGTCTGACAAGTTCCCAACCCTGCCGCTGATCGTTGGCGAAGGGGCAAACGAGTATGCCGCCGAGATCCTGCCGGAGATCGCGGCGCGGCCCCGTCTGTTGGAGCGGGTCGAAGCCCTGGTGCGGGTGGACAACCGCCGGTGGGACCTGCGGCTGAAGGACGGGTCTCTCGTGCAATTGCCGGCGGTGGATGAGGGCGGCGCCCTGATCAAGCTTGAGCAGCTTGATCAAAGTCAGCGGATTTTGGAACTCGGCTTTGAGCGGATCGACCTGCGCGATCCCAGCCTGGTGGTCGTCAGGCCGCGCGATGGCGTCCTGCCGGGCCAACTGGTTGCGAACGGCGTCTGACAATGAAGAGGACAGGACAGTTGCCGACCCGCGTCGAGGCCCGCAAGGAGAGCCGCGAAGGCTTGAAGGCCGCCCTTGGCCGGCAACCCGTGATCGCTGCCGTGGACCTGGGTGCCTCCAAGGTCAGTTGCTTCATCATGAAGCACGATGGCGTCCGGCGCTCTGACCGCACTCTGACGGCGGCAGGGGTGGGGTACGTCCAGTCCCGTGGCGTGCGCGGAGGTGCCATCGTCAATCTCGACGAAGCCTCCGACGCAATCGCCCAGGCCGTCGAGCGGGCGGAGAATGTCGCCGGGGTTCAGGTTCAGAGCGTCACGGTCGCCACCGGCGGCGGCCAACTGACCAGCCACCGGATCTCTGGACGTGTCTCGCTGGGGGCGCGAGCCATCTCAGACAATGATCTTGTGCGTGCGATCCAGGCGGCTCTGGCCCAGGTCAAGTTGCCGGGCCGTCGTGCCGCCCACATCCTTCCCGTGGCCTGGAGCGTCGATGGGCAGAACGGCATCCGCGATCCCCGGGCCATGTTTGGTCGGGTTCTCGCCGTTGAGTTACTGGTCGTTTCCGTCTCCGAGGCCGTGTTCCAGACCTTGGGCGCCTGCGTCGAGCGGGCGCATCTGCAGTTCGACGGCGTGGTGGCAGCCCCCTTCGTCTCGGCCCTCGCGGCCCTTGAGGAAGATGAAATGGACCTGGGGGCCGTCTGCATCGACATGGGCGGCGGCTCGACCTCGGCGGCGGTGTTCTCCGGCGGCAGCCTGGTTCACGTCGAAACCCTGCCCGTGGGCGGCAGCCATGTGACGGCCGACATCGCGCGCGGTCTGTCGACCTCCATCGCCGGTGCCGAGCGGATCAAGACCCTGCATGGCTCTGCCATCGCCTCGGCCAACGAGGACCGGGAGATGATCGAGGCCCCGCCCCGCGGCGATGATCCCGGTGCCGGCCCAGTGATCGCGCCGCGCTCCCTG